>JBEICW010000036.1:0-13169 GCA_040383785.1 Ignavibacteria bacterium
AATTTAAAATAATTAAAGAATTGTATTATGAAGGTTCTTTTTGTTATAGTGCAAACAATTTTAAAAATAATTTTTATTATACTACACAAACTAATACTGGTGAAATTATTTATAAATATAATGAGGTTAATCAATCTTTTGACACAGTAGCTAATTTCCAGAATGAATATAATACTACAAATATTGAAGAAAAAAAGATGTTTGTAAAAGATGATATAATTTATTTGATAGGTAATTATAATTATTATTCTAAATATTATATAAAAGAAAATTTGTTTGAGTTAATTTCAAATGGTTCATCAAGAGATAAAGACAATATTAAATTACTTAAAAACAAATTTAGAAATAGATTTATTTCCATTAGAGAGTTTGATAATTCATATTTTATGGATTTACTTACTTTTGAACTAAATAATAATGAATTTTACCCAATTATAAAATATAATTCAATAAATAGTATTTTAACTAATTTTTCACTATACAATATAGATAATAATGAAATAATTATAGGTAGTAGTCTAGAGAATAGAGAATCTTATTTATTTAAAAGTATTGATTATGGTGCTAATTTTATCAATCTTGGTATGAATAAAATAAGATTGAATAATATAGAAAAATCTAAAATGTATAGAAATTTAAATAATCAATATGTTACATATCTTACAAATAAATATAAGAACAACATAAATTCAGTAATAATTGTATCAGATACATCATTTAACACAAACAATGAGTTTTATCTACAAAATGAAAGTATTACATTTGCAGATGCAACTGAAATAAATAATTATTTAATATTTTCACAAAACACAAAAACTAGTAAAATTCAGTTCAAATCCACCACAAACAAAGGCGAAAATTGGGAAGTATATAAGGAATATCCAAATACAACTAATTTATTGGAAAGCAAAGAATTAGAAATCAATGGTAATAAGATATGGGCTTATACATATTACGATTTTGTAACAAGTCAGTTTAACCTTGATGTAATTGATGTTGATGAAAGAAAAATCTATAATGTTTTTAGCAGTCAATTAACCCAAGACCAAATCGATAGCATAGATTATATTGGCTTTGATGCTGCAAAAGAGAAATTCTATCTTAGTTTTTTTAATACTTTGATGGTGAGCAGTAATATTTTTGAAGATAATATCAAATGGGACACATTTAATTATCCTAATAATGGAAAAGTAAACAAAAAATTTCAAGTATTTGACAAAACTATTTTTGCTCGTTATGAAGATTACAAAAACGAAGATAATGTATATTGGATAAATGGAATAGAAATGGTCGGCGACCCAACAAGTATCGAAAACACAGAAAACAGAATCGAAGAAGTGAACTATCTTTACACTATGCCACCATACCCTAACCCAACAGTAAGCGAAGTAACAGCTAAGTTTTATTGGGATAGCAGAATTGATATTGATAACTCAGAAATTGGAGTATTTGACATTACAGGCAATAAAGTTTCTGGCAAGGAAAACCTAACATTAGAAAAATTAAACGAGTGGAGTGGCAATATCAAGTGGAATTGCACAGGCGTTCCATCAGGCACATACCTAATCAAAATCCAGCACGGAAATAATACAAAAGCTGTGAAAGTGGTAGTGAATTAAATATGAAAATGATTAATTGTAAATTGTAAATTGTAGAGAAGTTGCACACAAAGTCTTTTTTTATTTTGTTTATATCACACAATAAATATGTAATAAATACGTCAAAAGAAAGTGGTTAATTATTAAAGGTATTCATTAAGCAAGTTCACTGAAAATAAAAAAATGGGCAAAAATCGTGAAATATCGTGAAGTATTTTGGTGAAAAATGTCAAAAAATAAGTGTAATAAGTACAAAAATATGATTAAAGAAGACAAGTTACAAGTAAGGTCTTTATAATCTTCATGTGCGAATAGAAACAAAAAAAAGACGTAACATGTTACGTCTCTACAAAAGCAAAAAACAAGCAAAAATCGTGAAATATCATGAAGTTTTTTGTGAAAAACACAAAAATAAGTGTAAAAAATGTATTATAAATATTTTAGGAACGGTTCACGAATTGTACGTTTTCTAGGAAGGACAAGTCTCGACATTTTCTACAAAATTTCAAAACTCAGGCAAATCACCTAACCTATCTGAAATAAAAAAATCCCCAAAGAAGATTTCTTTGGGGATTTAAATTATAAAATAATACTTACATTAAATATATGTTTTTTAAATTATATCTCTTTTCTAAGTCTAGCTACTGGAATTTTTAATTGTTCTCTGTACTTAGCAACAGTTCTTCTTGCAACGTTGTACCCACTTTTTTTAAGGTATTTACTTAGTTTGTCGTCACTAAATGGCTTAGTTTTATTTTCGGTATCAATAATTTCTTTCAATATTTGTTTGATTACTCTTGTAGAAACTTCTTCGCCTTCGTCAGTCGGTAATGACTCGCTAAAGTAATACTTTAATTCAAAAGTACCAAAATCAGTTTGTACATACTTTCCATTTACTATTCTACAAACAGTTGAAATATCTAATCCAGTATCTTCGGCAACATCTTTGTAAATTAATGGCTTTAATGCAGATGGTCCAATTGTAAAGAACTCTTTTTGCAATCCAGCAATTGAAGTCATTACTTTTAACATTGTATTTTTACGTTGTCTAAGTGCTTGAATTAAAAATTTAGCATCTTCGTATTTATTTCTAATCCAATCTCTTGTATCTTTATTGTAAAGTTTAAACTTAGCCTCTTTTTTCATATTTTGGTATGCTTTACTTAACTTTAAAGCAGGCAATCTACTATCATTTACAGTGATAATAATATCATTAGTTTTATCTTCAATTTCAATGCTAAAATCTGGAATCACTGTATTCATTTCAGATTGATAGTCTCCTCCACCTGGTCTTGGATTTAGTCTTTTGATTTCGTCCATAGTGTCGCGTAGCATATCTTCATTTATACTATATACTTTTACGATAGTTGCAAAGTGCTTTTTAGCAAATGCATCATAGTAGTCAGTAATAATTTCTTTGGCTAATATTTGTGCAGGATTTGGATTGTGTATTGCTTTTAATTGTGCCAATAAACACTCTTGAATAGTTCTACTACCTATACCTGCTGGCTCTAAAGTTTGTATTTTAGCCAAAACCATTTCAGCCATTTCCAAAGATACTTCATTTATGACATCGACATTTTTAAGGGATTCACCATAACTAAAGATTTTCTCTAAGTTTGGTTGATTTATTTTATCATTCAATTCATTATTATGAGTATATACATCAGATAACGCTTTTGCACTTTCAGGCGATAAAGCATATTTTAGTGCTGGATTTACATCCATTTCTCCAAAGTCAATTGATTTAGCTACAACTTTATTTTCAATTTTATTTTCAACTTTTGGTTGGTTTTGTTGGAATAAATGAGCAAATTCTTGATAATATTTATTCCCAACACCCATATTATTAAGTGCTTTATTATTAGAATAAGATTGAGAATTATTTTGAGAATTGTTTGAAGAAGGAAGGGGAGCTTCTTCTTTTTTATTTAATTGCTCAATATCAAATTCGTCAATAGTTTTATTTCTTTTTTCATAAACTTTATAATATGCATCAAAGTTTAGTTCTTTAATCAAATTATTTGTTTCTTCAACTATATCAAACAAATCTCTTCGAAGGTAACCATCTTCATCAATATTACCAATAATTTGTTCGCCTAAAATTAATTCTTCTTCATTGAAGTTGAATAATCTTAATTGTTGCATCAAATCACCAGTAAGTGATGTATTATCTTTGATTTGGAACGGTTCATTATCATCTTCATCACCTGATGAATTATAATTTTGTCCATATTCATCGCCACCATCCCATAACATTTTATGGAATTCAAACGGCTCTAATTTGTCATCTACAGCATTTTCTTGAAATTTAAGTTCTCTACTATTATCAGAGAAAGAATCATAATCACTACCAGAATTATAGTCATAACTTTCTGTTTTGGCATCAAATTCACCATAAGAATCGCTGTAAGTTTCAATCTTATTACTTTTCTCTGCTAAATTATCAAAGTCATTTGGATATGATTCTGAATATTCATCATATTTATCACTATAATTGTCTTCATTACTCGAGAAATCTGAGATATCAAAATCCTCTGCATCTTCTAACATTGGATTTAATTCAATTTCTTGACGTACTTGTGATTCCAATTGAAGTACAGGCATTTGGAGTAATTTCAAATACTGAATTTGTTGTGGTGTAAGTGTCTGACCTAATGCTGTTCTTAATTCTAATCCGAATTTCATAGTTCCCCCTTGAACTTTAAAAACTGAAATTTAATTTTTATATTAATTTTTCTTTAAGATTTTAACAATTTTTCAATAGACTAACTTTTAATTATAATCATTTAATTGCTTGTTTCTTGTTTGACTAATAATTCTAACTTTTCATAAAATTCAGAGCCAAATGCTCTACTTATAGAGTCTTTTAATTCATTTACCATTGGCAAATTTTGTTCATTGCCTTTTATCAAAGCTGGTTTACATTCTTTAATTTTTTCATAATAAAGATATTTACCACCAAAATTACCAACTCTAATTGGAAACAAATGACAAGATAATGGTTTTCTAAATTCTGATTCACCATTAAAATATGCTTTTTCAATTGCACATTTTGCTACATCAGCTTCATAAAAGACAAATACACAATCTTTTTTATCAATTACCACAGTAGTAAAATTACCTTTTTCTCCATCTATGCTGCCAACTTTATTTAAAATATCAATAGATTTCGCAGACATGTATTTTTTTGCTGCTTCTTTAGATTTTTCAATCAACTCTACTTCTTCATCTAAAACTGGTGCACCATAATCGCCAGGGTAAGTGCAACATGCACCTTTACACTGTTTTAAATCACAAGAAAAATTTGATTTAATTATGTCTTTATCTATTAATATGTTGTCAATTTGGTACATTAATTAATTTTATTGGATTTGTGTTTTTTTCTACTTTATACTTATTATAATAACTAGAAAAAAGCGTGCCAAAAAAATTGGCATACGTAAATTATTTTTATGCAATATATACTATTTTTGAATAAAATGCAATTAGTAATTGTTTTTAAATAAAAATAAATTAATAAATTGGTATCAAAAATACTATTATCAAAAAAATACTAAGATATTTGCTTTAAAAATATTAAATTTGTGTAAAATTTCTGACACATTTAAAAATGTACTAGAATAATTAGATTTTTATTTTAAATTTAAAAGTTACATATATTTATACAAAATATTATGATAGTAGATTTTACAATTAAAAACTTTCGTTCAATTAAAGATGAGTTGACTTTATCATTAGTTGCAACAGAAAATCATACTGAGAATGAAGATAAAATTACTCATCTTTCGATGTTTAATTTTAATTTGCTAAAGTCTTCAGTTATTTATGGGGCGAATGCATCGGGTAAAAGTAATATTATTTTGGCTTTATTATACCTCAAGCAATTTATTTTAAATTCGACAGATATAAAATTAGGGCAACAAATTCCTTTTTATGAGCCATTTTGCTTAGATACTGAATGTATTTTTGAGCCAACCGTTTTTGAAATCGAAATAGTAATTGCAGAAAATAGATATATTTATTGTCTCAAATATGAATTATCAAGAGTGGTTTTTGAAAGTTTAGTAAAGTTTAATAATGAAAAAGAATATTTAGTTTTTGAAAGAAATAAACAAGAAATTAAATTTGGGAAAATATTAAAAGGAAAAAAATCTCATTTAGTTGCAGAATTATTAGAAAATCAACTTTTTATTACAAAAGGTGCAAATAGTAATTTAGATATTTTGAAAGATGTTTATCTATTTTTTGTAATAAATGTTAAAGTTGATGTGCAGACCGAAACAAATAATCTTCTTCTGAAAAATTTTTTAATTCAAACTTCAAATTATCATTACGACAATGAACAGCTTCTAGAAAATAAAATTCAAATTGAGAGATTTTTGAAAAGTGCAGATACTGGAATTAGTGAAATTAAGTTTCACAAAAAATATGTTAATGATAATTCTACAATAGATAGTGTAATTTATGAGCCAATATTAATACACGATAAATATGAAGGTGATAAATTGATTGGTGGTGTTGAATTTAAATTAAATCAAGAATCAAAAGGTACTATCAAAATGTTTGAACTTGCCCTAATGGTGCTAAATGTTATTAACAAAGGGCACATTTTAATTATTGATGAATTAGATGCAAGTTTTCACCCATTATTGACTGAATATATTTTATCTTTATTTAACGACTCCATACATAATCCAAATAGTGCACAATTAATTTTTACTACACACGAAACAAGTATTTTGACTTTTCAAAACTTTAGAGAAGACCAAATTTGGTTTACAGAAAAAGATAAATTCGGCGCAAGTACTTTATTTTCATTAGCAGAATTTGAGAAAAATGATATTAGACAATCAAAATCATTACAAAATTGGTATTTATCTGGAAGATTTGGTGGTTTGCCTATGATTGATAAATTAGAAATGTATGAAATCCATTAATAGAGGTAAGTTGTAAATAATAAGTAGTAAAATAAATATTTAATAAATAAGATTACAGATTAATTTTAATATGATAAAAAAGAAAATAGTTTAAATATGCCTAAAATTAGAAAATTTGGACGTGAAATAAAAAAAAGAGTATTTATAGTTTGTGAAGGTTCCAAAACGGAGCCGTATTATTTCCGGGCATTAATTGAGGATTGTAACTTCAAAGGCAGACCAATTGAGATTTTTATTGTGAATACTCATAGGAATACACCCAAAGAATTAGTCTTAGATGCTAATAATCTAAAAGAATTAAGCATAGATGAAGCTTGGGTAGTTTTTGATAGAGATGGTTATACCAAACATCGTGAAGCATTTAGATTTGCTGAAGAATATCAAGTTAATATAGCATTTTCCAGTATTTCCTTCGAAATTTGGATATTGCTACATTTTATGTTTTTTAAATCTAACTTTGCAGACTCAGGTGCTGTAATTGAATTTATGAAACGGAAAAAATTACTTAGTTATCGTAAAAATGACAAATACACTTATCAGAAAATTAAACACCTTACAGATACAGCTATAAAAAACGCAACTCGATTAAGAAATTCTCAGTTTAAAAAATTTCCTTTAAAAGAGTTTTATGAATTTAATCCTATAACAAATGTGGATTTATTAGTTAAAGAGATTAGAAATCTAAAAAAATTATATTATTAAGAAAATCAGTAAAAATGTCAAAAAATTGTCTAATTTGTAATAATGCGAGTATTTTATTTTATTCACATACTATCAATAATGGTATTTTTAGAGAATTTTATCTGTGCGCAAGTTGTGAATTTATTTTCGTACCTTCGGAGTTTCATATAAATCAAGATTTAGAAATAGCGAGATACGAAAAGCATAATTGGCAAGAAGTGAATGAAAATGATTTTAAAAATTCCACTTTATCTGAATATGATCAAATTTTAGATAGTATAATAAATTTAATAATTTTGCAAAAAATTATTAATTCTAAAGTTTCGATTACTAATGAATTAAATCACTTAGATTATGGTTGTGGCAAATATCCCAATTTATCAAATTTGCTAAAGTGGAATTTTAAAGCATTCAATGTTGCTACAAGAAATTCTATTTCTGTAAATTCTAATTACTATGATAAATATTATCATAGTAATATAGTTAATATTGTTACTTCAATCAATATTAATTATGATTTGATAACAGCAATTGAAGTTGTAGAGCATTTTCGTGAACCTTTAAAAGAATTTGAACTATTTAGCCAATTATTAGAGTCAAATGCTAATTTGGTGGTTATGACTGAATTTATTCCCAAAAATATTCTTGATAATATTCAAAATATTGAATTAGTAAAAAGTGAATTTGCAAATTGGTGGTACAAAAATGACATAACTCATATTTGCTTTTATTCAACTAAAACTTTTGAAGTTATAGCTGAAAAATTTCAATTAGAAATTGATTTTAATAACAGAAATAAAGTAATAGTATTGAATAGATTGTAAAATTTTACAAAAAAATGAAACCAAATCATAAATACTTCGTATTAGCATCAAAACAAACCGAAATTTAACTTATTAGACTTAAATTTTAAATAAACCTAAGTTTAAACTTAAGTATAGTTTAATTCATTTTAAAAACTCATAATTTTGTAAATTCTAAAACTAACATCTAAATTTATAATTTAAGTGTTTATTTGAATTGTAAACTAAATCATTCAAAACAAATCCAAAATGTTAAAATCAAAAAATAAATTTATTACTTTTATTCTATTAACTATATTTCTTATCACAACTAATAAAATTGACTTAAATAGTAAAGTAACAATAATTGCAAATAATGATAATGGAACAATAAGTGGCTTAGTTTTAAATAAAGAGGATAAAGAAACTTTAATTGGTGCAACAATTAGAATTAAAGACCAAAAATTAGGTGCATATACCAACAAAAGTGGTTTTTACACAATTAAAAATATACCTCCTGGGAAATATATTTTAACAGTTTCATCGGTTGGTTTTGAAAAAATTGAAAAAGAAATTACATTATCTAAAGGCGAAAACAAAAGACTTGATATTTCTTTAAATGTATCTAAATCATTAAAATCTGATGAAGTGTCAATTGTTGCTGATAGGTTTGAAGATAAAAAGCAAATAACTGTTAGTAAGGTAAATATTCCAATTGAACAATTAAAAGAAATCAGAATTGGTGGTGAAAGTGATGTATTTCGTTCATTACAGTTACTACCGGGGATATTAACATCATCACAAATATCATCAGGATTATATGTAAGAGGAGGCTCACCCGACCAAAATTTAATATTATTAGACGGTTCAACTGTTTATAATCCATCACATTTATTTGGTTTTATATCTACATTTAATTCTGAAGCAATCAAAGATGTTGAGTTAATAAAGGGCGGTTTTCCTGCTGAATATGGTGGTAGAATGTCATCAGTTCTAACAATCACTCAAAAAGATGGTAATCGTGAGAAAGTAGGAGGAAGTGCAGGAATTGGAATATTATCTTCAAAATTGGCATTGGATGGACCAATAGGAAATGGCTCATGGTTTATAAGTGGTAGAAGGTCATATTTTGACCTTATCAAAAGTTTTGTTGATGAAGACCCTACAGAACCACTTCCAGATTACAATTTTTATGATTTGAATGCAAAAATTACTCAAGATTTGGGCGAAAATGATAAATTGTTTTTGAGTGGTTTTCTTAGCTCTGATAAATTAGAATTCGGTACTTTTGGAGTTGCTTTGGATTTGGGTATAGAAAATCAATTAGCTGCAATTAAATGGCAACATATTGATAAAGACTATTTTGCAACATTAAATGTAAGTGCAAGTAAATACATAAATAATTTTATTGGTGATAATTCTGGATATAATTTTTTAGTCGAAAATTCAATTTCTGATTATACAATTAAAGGTAATTTTGAATGGTATAATACCGAAGAGTTAACTACAAAATATGGCTTTGAAATAAATAATTATGATTTTAAATATTTATCCAATTTCACAGGTGATACAGATTCTACTCAGCAAGGTTCAAATAATGGTAGCACAAATTTCGGAGTAAATGACCTAAATTATGCAGTATTTGCTCAATCTAATTACCAATTAGATTCAATGACATCATTGCAAGCTGGAGTTAGAGGTAGTTATTTTCAATTAGCTAATCAATATAGGATTGACCCAAGATTAGCTTTTAGGCATCAATTAAATGATGATATTGTACTAAAAGGAGCTTTTGGAGTATTTCATCAAAATTTAAAGTTAGCTACACAACCCGATTTCTCATTTTTTGATACATGGTTAGGAACAGATTCTATATTAAATGTTAGCAAGTCAATTCAATATATTCTAAGTTTAGAAACAAAACCATTTGAAGGTTATGATTTGAATTTTGATATTTATTATAAAACTTTAGAATACATTAATGAATTAAATAGATTTGCCTTAGAAGTTGAAAATGGTGCTGATGTACTTTATGAAGGTCAAGGAAGAGCTTACGGAGCTGAGTTTTTTATACAAAAAAGAGTAGGTAGATTTACTGGCTGGGCTGGTTACGGATATGGATTTGTATTTGGTCAATTTGATAGTATTAATAATGGTAATGAATTTAGACCAAAATACGACAGAAGGCACGACATCAAAATTGTTGGTCAATATGAATTAGATGAAGATTGGGAATTTGGTGCAAATTTTACGTTTCAAAGTGGGCAATCATATACGGGTGTAACATCAATGTTTATGACAAGACTTCCTGGTATGAATTATGGTAGGACTAAAACTATACCATCAGATAGATATGGTTTACGATTGCCAAATACACATCAATTAAATGTAAATGCAAGTTATAAGTTTGACTTTTGGGGTTCGCCAGCGAGGTTAATTTTAGATATTTATAATGTTTATAATAGGCGAGATATTTGGTTTAGATTTTATGATACTACAACAGAATCAGGGAAAGTTGAAGTAGAAGACGTAAGATTATTACCCATTATACCTTCAATTTCACTTGAAGTTAAATTCTAATGTACTGTAAATATTTATCAATTCCCATTTTAAAAAAATAAAAATCATGAAAAATTTAACATTTAAAATATCATATCTTTTGTTGGCATTAGCAGCATTATTTCTAAATTCTTGTGAAGACCCAGTGCCGACTGATTTTAAAGAAGAAATAATAGTAGAGGCATATTTATTAGTTGGGCAGCCGATAGAAAATATTTTAATTCGCAGAACTATACCTATTTCTGATAGTATTGAATATGCAAAGAGTATAATTAGAGACGCAAAAGTTAAAATTATTGGTGATAATAGAGAATTTAATTTAACTATTGATAATGATACTACTTTAGGATATTATTTCTCTGACAAAACTTATTTAGTAAAAGAAAATACAAAATATAACCTTGAAATTGAATTTGCTGATGGAAGTATTGTAAAAGCAGAAACTACAACTCCATTACCTACAGAATGGATAAAAAAGTCTAATGGAACTCTTCAATATCCATTAGACTCTATCAAATTACCTGCAAGTGATACAATTGCTTGGATACCAATAGATGGGCAATCTTTTTATATGTTGTCAGTTAAATGTTTAGACACATTAGAATACGGGAAATATCTAACCCCACCAACTGAAGAAAAAAATAGAAGACCATTTAGACCATTTGGTGGTAATAATGAAATAAAAGAGTTAACAAATTTTGCCTTTATTCCTAACACAAAAACCACAGTAGTTTGGAATACATTTAGATTTTTTGGCAAACATGAAGTCGCAATTTACACAGTTGATTGGAATATGACCAGATGGTTTATCCAGGTTCAAGCAAGTAGAGATTACTCTCCGTTATTGGGTAGTATAGAAGGTAAAGCTATTGGAGTATTCGGCTCAGCTGCGGGAATAAAAGACACCTTTATGCTACTTAAAAATCAACCATAAAAATATATAAAAATATAATTGTTTGATAATATTATTATGCAAATGTAAATTGAAATCTTATTTATTTACACCATATCTTTTGTTTCTTTTCCTTCAACTTGACTTTTTTCATAATTCAAATGGGACTTTGTTATATTTTTCTTTGAATAAAGTTAAATCATAATCTTGATAAAAATATCCTAAATATTTATAACCCATAGGAATTGATTCAATTTTACTTTTGCAACCAAAAGATAAAAGGATAATAAAAAGGAAAATGACAAAACTACTCAAAATATTTATTTTTTTCATAATAACTAAATAAAATTATTGTTTTTGTATCACAAATACTTACAAAATATGTAATAAGAATTAAAGAATAAAATAGAAACAATAAATAACCAAACTTTACAAAGTCAATATAATTTCCATCTGCATTTAATTCTAAATCTTGTTCGTGAGTGCCATTATACCCATATCTCGCACCAGTCGCATTATAGCTTAGCTCAGTATCATCAAAAATAACAGCAAAATAATCATAAAAAACTTCTGTAGCTTCAGTAAAACTTACTTTGTGTTTTATGATATTAATCTTTTCTTTATTTTCATCCCACTCAAATTTCATAATATAAATCTAATTAAAAGTACTCAAAACTCAATAAATCCTGTTCAAAAGTAATATTAAATTGTACTTTTGTCTTCATAAATCTAAAAACATAACATGAAAATTTCCATACTTACGCATATTCTACACAACTATACTACTTCTTTCTCGTCATAATATACACAAGAAAATATTTTTTTTTCTTTAATCGCTCTTTGAAAATATAATTTAATTAAAAATAGCACAATTAGTGCAAATAGTGCAAAATTGATTTTTCTTATTCCCTCCCTACTTTGTGGGGAGGGCTAGGGTGGGGTTTCTTTCTGCGGAATCTCAAAAATTTTGAGGATAGAAAATCTTTGAAGAAATGTTGTTGCCATCGACCCTTATAATGCTTAATTTATTACCTAGAAACTAATTTGATAAATTCGTTAGATTTTTGAAACTCTTGCTCTAATTCAAAAGTAATATGCTCTAAGTCCAAATCTAACCCTTTAGCAAATCTTCTAATTACTTTCCAACTTTCATCATCTTCAATTTTGATATATTGAATGCCTTCATAAAAACCTTCACCCCACATTTCGCATAAAATATCAGAAAATCTAATAATCGCAATTAATAAATGATTTTCTTTAGATGTATATGGCGAATTATGCAAAGCAATAATTTCGATCAATTCTTTTGGTAATTGCCATTGAATAGCCAATTCTCTTCCAACTTCTAAGTGAGTCATTCCAAAAATTTGTCTTTCAGCTTCAACATCTCTAATTAGGTTTTGTTCTACCATCTGAATTACTTCAGTATATTTTTTTGTATCATATTGCAACATTGTTAATTTGCCAATATCATGTAACAAACCACCAAGAAATTCCATTTCCTTATAGTTTTGTTTTAAGAGATGACAAAGGTGCTTAGAAACTGCACCAGTAGCAGCGGAATGTTGCCAATACAAATCCATAAAATAAGCAAAATCACCTTGTTTGTTTGCTAAAAATTTCGAATACAAACTAATACTTAAAACAATATTAGTTAATTTATTTAAACCTAAAGTCATTATAGCATGATTCACACTATTTACCTGCGACCTTAATC
>JBEICW010000037.1:0-12977 GCA_040383785.1 Ignavibacteria bacterium
AAAAGTATTGGGTAAGGGAAATAAAGAAAGGATTGTTCCAATTGGAAAGTCTGCTATTGATTCAATTAAAACTTATCTAAAAATTAGAAATGAAATAGCATTAGCGACTGAAAATTCACTTTTTGTAAATACAAAAGGCAAAGCTCTTTCTGCGAATAGTGCATATTTTATTGTCAAAAAAAAGATGAAAGGAATTACCGAGACTAAGCAAAAAAGCCCACATACACTTAGGCATACATTTGCAACTCATCTATTGGATAATGGGGCAGATATTAATTCTGTCAGCGAAATGTTGGGTCATAGTTCACTTTCTACTACTCAGGTATATACTCACGTATCGATAGAAAGACTAAAAAATGCATATAAATTAGCTCACCCAAAAGCATAATTTCTTATTTTTGTATGATTTAATTTTGTTTTTTATAAGTAGTTTTAATTAAAGGTGAATGTATCAAAAAGATTTCAATATTTGTAGTTTTGGTTATAATATTAGTAAAAATATTAGAGAATGCAGGCAATTCTCCAACAGAATTATTTGGTATAAATAGCAAATTAAAAAACAAAGAAATTACATCAAATAAAGCTGCATTCTCTCCAAATTTTAGCAAAAACGAGTTAACTATTGCTACATTTAATGTGGAATGGTTGGGCGATGGAATTAATGACCGAAAAGACCGCACAGAACAAGATTACAAAACAATTTCTAAGATAATTTCTGAGATGAATGCAGATGTATTGGGTTTGCAAGAGATTGAAAATGAAGCTACAATCAAAATGCTTTTGAAATATCTTAAAGGTTATAAATATCAAATTACTCAAAATAAATCTGCTCAAAATGTTGCGTTTTTGTACAATTCTAAGCTAAAAATCAAAAGAACTTATGAATATGACAAAGTTGATTTTCAAGACCGATCTACACGTCCGGCTTTGGTTTTGGAAATGAAAAAAGGGAATTTTGATTTTGTAATTTCAAATGTTCATTTCAAATCTACTTCACATTACGATAATACAGAAGAAAAGAGAGAAAGAAGTTATACAATCCGCACCAAACAAGCCGAAGAAATGAGCTATTTTGTGGATTCGGTTATCAATGCAAAAAAAGAGCAAGACGTAATTATACTTGGCGATTTTAACGATACACCGGTTAGAAAGAAAAATCCAACTCTGATGGCAATGCTCGAAAACCCAAATATTTCATTTTTGACTAAAGAAATGAAAAGTTGCAAAAGCCGCTCTATGTTTGCTATAGACCATATTGCTGTTAGCAATAGCATAATCAATAGATTTGTACAAAGTAGCGAAAGGTCTTATGATATCAGTTTGATTTATGGCAAAGATGCAGCAAAAAATTTATCTGACCACTGCCCTATCCTAGCAAATTTTGACATCACAGCAAAAGATAATGATTAGTGAATTGATGGATTTATGGATTGATGAAAATAAAACAATCAACCGTAAGGGTAATCTTATGGTTGATAAAAATAATACATTAATCAAAAATTCTATTGTAATTACCCAATAATCTTTTCTGTTACTGTTTTGCCTTGCATAAATAGTAATAAATAATCTCTACTACCAGCTTTAGAGTCTGTGCCACTCATATTAAATCCACCGAATGGATGAACGTCCACAAATGCACCTGTTGATTTACGATTTAAGTACAAATTACCGCAATGCAATTCTCTTGCTCCACGCTCTAACTTTTCTTTATTTGAAGTGTAAAGTGAGCCAGTAAGACCATAAATAGTGTTATTGAAAATGTTTATTCCATCTTCGAAAGAATCGCATTTTGTAACTGCCAATACTGGTCCGAAGATTTCTTCTTGTGCTAATCTTGCATCTGGAGCTATATCGGCAAAAACAGTTGGTTGGATATAAAATCCTTCTACTCCATCAACTTTTGCAACATCTCCACCAGTAATTAATCTACCTTCAGTTTTACCAATTTCAATGTAATTTAAAATTGACTTGTATGCTTTAGGGCTTACTACTGGACCCATAGGGGCATTTGTAGATGGCAGACCCACAGTGAATTTGTGCATTTTAGATTGTAATATCTCTAAAAACTCATCATAAACATCTGCATGAATAATTGCGCGTGAACAAGCCGAACATTTTTGACCTTGGAAACCAAAAGCCGCAGTTAAAACGCCATCAACTGCATCTTCTAAACTATGTAATTCATTATCAACTAAAATTGCATCTTTCCCGCCCATTTCAGCCACTACTCTTTTTAACCAAATTTGACCTGGGTTTACTTTTGCTGCTCTTTCGTTAATTCTAATACCTACTTGCATAGAGCCAGTGAAAGAAACGTAACGAGTTTTTGGGTGGTCAACTAAATAATCACCAGCGATAGCACCGTCTGCAACCAAAAAGTTTATCACACCATCAGGTAAACCTACTTCTCGCATAATTTCATTAAATAACCAGCCCATCATCGGAGAATCTGAAGATGGTTTTAATACCACAGTATTTCCAGAAACGATTGACGCAGCAGTCATACCCACTAAAATCGCAAAAGGGAAGTTCCAAGGTGGAATTACAATTCCCACTCCTAAAGGAATATAAAAATAATTATTATCTTCGCCAGCCATACGAGTTAGGTCTTGTTTTTGAGCATATCTCAAAGCTTCTCTACCGTAAAATTCAAGAAAATCAACAGCTTCACAAGTGTCGCCATCAGCTTCGCCATAGTTTTTGCCCACTTCTGAAATCATCCAAGCATTGATCTCAAATCTGCGTTGTCTGATAATTTCAGCGGCTTTGAATAAATAACTAGCACGTTCTTCGGCTGTAGTCTTTTTCCAAGTTTCAAATGTCGCCAATGCAGCTTGAATTGCAACTTCAGAATGTTCGATTCCAGATTTTTGAAATATCCCAACAACTTGGGCAGTATTTGCTGGATTGATTGTGTTAGTTTTTTCGTCAGTAGTATATTTTTTTCCGCCAATAATATTTGGGTATTCTTTTCCCATTAAGGACTGAATTTTTTCAAGGGCTTCTTTTTGATTATTGAAATTCTCAGGAATTGAGAAATCAAGGGGCATTAAATTTTGAAATTTTTCCATAGTAGTATTATTTTATTAGGTTTAAAATACTGAATTAATATATAGACGATATATTAATTAAAATATTAAAATTGAGTTTTTTTTGCACTTTTTGCACTCAAATTTGTATTTTTCACCAAAAAACTTCACGATATTTCACGATTTTGGGCTGTTTTTTATTTTCAATGAACTTTCTTTAATCAACCATAGTGTCAACCCTACGGTTGATTTTCGCCAATATATTAACGTAATAATTGCATTATTATTGTGCCAAAAAAGTACATTCATTTACCCTTACAAAACAAAAAAATGGCTGGGAAACCCAGCCACCATAAAAAAATTAATTATTCAATCTTAAATATTCGGTCCTAACATATCTTCTGGTCTGACTAATCTATCAAAATCTTCAGCAGATAAAATATTTAATTCTACTGCTGCTTGTTTTAAAGTGCCACCAGATTTGTGTGCATATTTAGCTATTTTTGCAGCGTTATCATATCCAATATGTGGATTTAATGCTGTTACCAACATCAATGAATTTTCCATATAATATTGAATTTTCTCTCTAATTGGTTCAATACCTAATGCACAATGTTCGTTAAACATCAAGCAAGTATCGGCAAGTAATCTTACCGATTGCAAGAAGTTATAAATCATAACCGGCTTGAATACATTTAATTCAAAGTTACCTTGTGTGCCTGCGAAGTTAATTGTCGCATCATTACCCATAACTTGAGCTACTACCATTGTCATCGCTTCAGATTGAGTTGGATTAACTTTCCCTGGCATAATTGATGAACCTGGTTCATTTTCAGGGATAGATAATTCGCCAAATCCACATCTTGGACCTGATGCCATCCATCTAACATCATTTGCGATTTTCATAAGTGAAGCAGCCAATGTTTTTAATGCTCCGTGACCAAATACTATTGCATCATGAGCCGCAAGTGCTTCAAATTTATTAGGTGCAACAGTAAATGGCAAACCAGTTTCTTTGCTGATGATATTAGTAGTTACTTTATCGAAATCAGGGTGAGTGTTTAGCCCAGTTCCAACAGCCGTTCCACCGATTGCTAACTCATAAATGCCAGGCAAAGTCATTTGAATTCTTGCCATTGCATTATCAAGTTGAGTTACATAAGCCGAAAACTCTTGTCCTAATGTCAATGGAACTGCGTCCATAAGGTGAGTTCTACCAGATTTGATAATATCTTTAAAATCAATAGCTTTGTTATTCAAAGTTTCTCTAAGTTCTTTGATTGCAGGTAATAATCTATTGTTTAATTCTTCCGCAGCTGCTATATGCATCGCAGTTGGGAAAGTATCATTTGAACTTTGAGATTTATTTACATCATCATTTGGGTGAATAGGATTTTTGCTACCTAATTCGCCACCACTAATTTGAATTGCACGGTTAGCAATTACTTCATTAGAATTCATATTAGTTTGTGTGCCAGAGCCAGTTTGCCAAATTGCTAATGGAAATTCTGAATCTAATTTACCAGCAATTACTTCATCGGCTGCTTTGCAGATTAAATCACATTTTTCGCTGCTTAATACACCAAGTTGGTTATTAGCAAGTGCGGCAGATTTTTTCAAAATACCAAATGCTCTGATTAATTCTCTCGGCATTTTTTCGATACCAATATTAAAATGTATCAAACTTCTCGCCGATTGTGCACCATATAAAACGTTAGATGGGACTTTAATTTCGCCCATTGTATCTTTTTCTATTCTAAAATCCATAATTACTCCAATTTTTTTTACATTTTTGTATTAAGATATTATGCAAATTACGAAAAATAGTTTTATTTTTTGTTAATTGGAAAACTAAAAAATATAAGCAAAATAAAAGTAATAGAAATAAAATGAAAAAAGCCATAATTAATTGGCTTTTTGATAAAATTTAGTATTTAAAGATAAATAACATCTTTAAACAATCTTTATCTGACAATAAACTTTTGGGTAACATTATTATTATCTACTATCATATTTACAAAATACATCCCAGCTACGTAATTACTTGTGTTGATTGTTAGTCTTGTTGTAGCCATAAGTTGCTCTGATGATAAAGTAGCTACTACTCTACCAATTTGATCAGTGATACTAATAGAATTTGTATTGCCTTTGAAATTTTCAGATAATGATAATTTTAAAGGTTCGCCTATTGAAACAACATTTGGTATAATCAAAAATCCTTTATTTTGATCGTTACTGAAATTGTCTTCGGCAACGCTTGAAATTGGATTTTTGGGTAATTCAGATTTTGGTATTATCCAAAGACCGCCACTTAAAACTCCAACAAAAAGGTCGCCATTTTTGTCATAAGCTACTCCAGTACCAAAATCCCATTTTTGATTTACATAATCAAGTCCATCACTTGGATGTTTTAAGTTAATATTTGGTCTAAATGGTTTAATTCCTTCATGCGTGCCTGGACTAAATCTAATAAAGTCTTTATCCCCATCAAAATACATTAAACCGCCACCTTTTTCAAGTAGCCACTTTGATTTATAATCAAAATTCATACTTAGCCAAAAGCCTTTTTCTTTAGCTGGTGTAATTTTATTTGCCCAATTTGTTTGTGGGAAATAGTTACCATCTTCTAAATTTATTGCAGATGGAATTGGATTAAAAGATAAATTAGGATTAGTTTTAATATAAGGTGATGCGCCAAAATGTGTCCACTTTTTAGTATTTCTATCCAAAATACTAAATCCTTCATAAATATCTCCTAAACTAGATGGTTTATATGAAATTAGTAATTTGTCTTCAAAAGAAATCAAACTTTTGGGCAAAACATTAATTTTGCCTTTTAAAAAATCTTCTAACTGATACTCTGTACTTTTTTCAGTTGCAGAATTATAACTAATTAATTTAGAACCTGTGTTATCTGAAGAAATACTATAAAAAGATAATAATAAATTACCTAGTGAATTATCATTAAAAATATTAAAATCAACTGTTTCAGTGGAATTTCGAATATTTGATTTAATAAAATTTTTACCATCAAAACTCCAAATTTCAGCTTTTCCCATATTATATATTTTTTTATTATAAATATCCTTATTGAGGTATAAGTTTGTTTGAAAGTAAATAATTCCTAAGCTATCCTCTACCATATTAGTAAATTGACCATCATCTATAATTCTAAATCCTTCATTATTCTGAGGTAATAGATAATCAATATATTTACCATCTTCCATTAATTTTCTTAATCCATTGGCAGTTGCCAACCAAACAAAACCATTTTTTGAAGGCAATACTGAACGCACTACACCAAATTCTAAGTTATCAGCAGATGAATAAATATATAATTGAGTGCCATCCCATTTTGCAACTTTGGGAATAAAAACCCCATTTTCGGAATAATATTTATAACCTATAAATATATTCATGTCTTTATCGTTTGTAATATAAGTTACACTTGACATTATGGCAAGACTATCCTTAGTTACAACTCCGGTGTAATCTTGACTATACGCTGATAGCGTTGTTATAAATAAATAGATTAAAAATTGTATTTTTTTCATAATATTTTCCTTTATTTTATTAATTACAACCTTTACATTGTGATGCTGTTGTTCCCGCAGGTGGAGTTGTGCATTCTGTAATTGCGGTTTTACTAAAGTTTGTAATAATTCTATCTATTTGTGCAACTCCACCAATAGTATAAGATTTGGAACAAACATCATATTCAATTTTACAGCATTGAACTCCACAAGGTAAATGTGTTCTTGTTGTATATGTAACTGGAGTCCCTGGTGCCCCTGCTTGTGTTCCATCATTACAATTCAAGGCAGTAGTAAGAGTAGCTTGTGCTGTACATATTTTCTCAAAAGTACAAGACACTTCTTCGTATTTTATAATTCTTGTTGGCCCTTCTGTGCATGGATTTATACTAGATCCTATATTTTGAGTTGCACTTAAGTCGATTAATTTTTTCAAATCTGAAGTACTATAATTTAAATATCCGCAATTATTTGGAGTAGGCTCAAAGGGTAGTATAATCTCATACCTAAATTCTTGTTGCCCACCACAATCTCTAACTTCTAAGTCAACACTAACCCAACAACCAGGTGCAACTTCATATTTTACAATTCCTAAAGGAAACCAAGATCCAGAACAAGGTTGATTATCACCACAATCTGACGCATACATATTATTAGAAATTAGTAAAAAAGATAATGCAAAAAACATTATCAAGCAAATTTTTATATTTTTTAAAAACATTTTTTTGTTCCTATTTAATATCTTTATATTTTATTTTTTAATTAAAAGTCAAGTTTTCATATTTGTTTCATAGATTAACTGTCATTTATGTCGCGTAAATAGTTATTTTGTTTTGAATTTTCTCTTAACTCTTATTTTTTATTCTTTATTGTATTAATTATTGATTTTAACCTACTAATAATATTTTAGTTATCCAAATAATATTTAAAATATATTAATTTATTTTCAAATTAGTTAGATAATTTAATTTAAAATCTCATTTAATTAGTAATTATATTATTCTATTCGTAATTTTGACATTATACTATTTCATATTTTTATATTTTTTAATTAACTTAAATCTCAAATAAAATAAAAAAGAACAAAAAATACAAATGTACGATTACTCAAAATATATAGAATTTGCCACAGAAGAAAGAATCATAAAAGTAAATAATTTACTTGCAAAAAGAAAAGACGATGTTACAGTTGTTTTTGAAAATATATTAGACCCACATAATATCGCTGCTTGTCTCAGAACTTGCGATGCAGCTGGCATATTGGAGGCACATATTGTTTATTCGCCAAGATTTAAACGATTGATAAATGTACTGCGAACAGAGGGGCTTGGCAGCTCGGCAACTGCCAAAAAGTGGGTAAATGTATATGCTTATACCGATATTAATTTATGTTATTCCAAACTACGTGAAAAGGGTTTTACTATATTAACTACTAAAATAAATGCAGAATCAAAGTCAATTTATGATGTAGATTTTCAGCAAAAAATTGCTTTAGTTTTTGGAAATGAACGCAATGGACTAAGCGATGAGGCTTACAATAATTCAGATGGTAATTTTAATATTCCGCAGGTAGGAATGGTCGAAAGTTTGAATATCAGCGTTGCCTGTGCAGTGAGCCTATACGAAGCACATAGACAAAAAAGGGCAGTTGGCGGCTTTGATAAAATGACTATTTCCGAAGATAGTTACTATAAAACTATGGATAGAATTGTAATAGAAAAAAGCAAATTGGACATAAAATTTGTAGATAAGTAATGTGTTTACAATTGGTTTCTTTTTCTTTATAAGGGTCAATAGCATTGACCCTTATAGATTATAAAACAAATTAAAATATCCAGTTTCTAATCTAATACTATAATCTATCAATATAATTAAATACTATAATTTAATCCAAATGTTATAAATCTTGGCAAGCCAACTCTAATTCCTTCGGGGCGTCTGTTGGAAATATATCTTTCGTCAAGAAGATTTTTAACTGATAATGATAAACTCGACTTTAAATAATCAACATAATAATTAATATTTAAGTCAATTATAGTAAATGCTGGTATTTCACCCAATCTACCATTACTTGATGGATTGATTGAATTAACTTCATCTGCAAATTGATTTGCTACATAACTTGCTGATAATCTCATTGTAAGTTCTTCTGTAAATCCCAAATCCAATGCCGTAGAAATCAAATACTCTGGAGCATAAGGTAAAAAATTACCTTTTACATTCATTGTATCTTTGGTATCAAATGGATTAACAATCCTTCTGTCTTCTCCAAAAGTTGCTTTGGTATAAGTAAAATTAGTATTTAATTTAACATTAATTACATCTTCAAAATCTAATAGTTGGGAGAAATTTAATGTACCGCCAATTTCAAGTCCAATGTGATTTGTTTCGCCACCATTAATCTGAGTAATACCTGATAATTTACCAACTCCACCAGATGCTTCAGAAATTGGGATAATTTGATTACTAAAATTCATCATAAATCCAGTAAATTCATAATCAAAATAATCATTTCCAACGCCTCTGATTCCTAATTCATAATTCCAACTAAACTCACCATCTAACTGCTGGTCAATTCCATTTGCTGTGATTGCAGTTGTAATTGCAGGGGGAGAAAATCCTCTATGAACTCCACCAAAAATTGTATTGCCACTACTAATCAAATAGCTAAAACCAACTCCAGGAATAAATGTACTCACAGAACTATTATTAGTAATATTTGTATCGGCTGAATTTGTTCTTAAAATAACTCTTTCATATTGAAAGTTTTCATATCTAATTCCAGGAGTAAAGTGAAAATCGTCACTTAAATATATTTTGTCCTGAATAAATGCACTATAAGCATAACCAGTTCTAACCTCGTCAGCAACCATACTTCCTGAAGTAGGATTTATCACCTTACCATTAATTCTTTGCTCAAAAGCTCTTTCGTAATGATGTCTCAATCCAGCATCAATTTGGTGAATAATATCCCCAGTTATAATTATTCCACTAAGTCTCGGCTCTATGCCAGCAACTTCAAATTGTCTATTTCTATTACCTGTACCATTACGAAAATAGATTGCACCACCACTTACACTCGAATCGCCAACCACTCTAACGGTATTTGAATTTGCTGAATAACCAAAATCTTGTCTTGACCAATCTCTTTCGGTAGTATAACCATAAAAATTAGTTTTTAGTACAAAATTATTCATCAAATTCCATTCATGAGTTAAACTACTTGAATATCTTCTGATTAATAACTTATCATCTGGAGCCAAAAATGTATAATTGTAATTACCACTTTCATACATATTTTGAGTTAGACCCACATACGTTGAGTTTGATTCCTCGTCATAAATTCCAAATTTAAAGCCAATTTTAGATTTTGAATTTAGTTCATATTTAATTTTAGCAGTAAAATCATGTAAACCAAAATTAACTACACCGATATTTGTAGCGTGTTTTCTAAGATAAGATATTTGAAGTGAAGAATTGTCATTTGCAGTGCTATAACTTAATAACCCAGAAAATAAGCCACCTTGTCCACCTTTAACATTGACTTTAGTTTGAGTAATTTTACTTGGCTCAGGAGTTAGAAAATTAACAACTCCACCAATTGTATTCGGACCATACATAATAGAGGCACTACCTTTGACTATCTCTACACCAGACATTCTATCTATTGTTGGGGTATAATACATTTCGGGTTCGCTATATGGCATTAAAGATACCGGCACGCCATCTTCTAACATCAATACTTTGCTACTTCTACTTGGGTCGAGTCCTCTAACTCCAATATTAATTCTAAGACCCGCTCCTTCTTCATCAGTTACATTTACTCCAGTAACTCTTCTCATCACCTCATTAGCACTTATTGGATTAATACTCTTTATTTCAGTTGGAGAAATTATAGCTGCCGAACCTGATATTTTGTCTAAATAAGAAGTTTCACCAATTACTTCTACCTGTGGAGTTCTTGAAATCTTTACTGTGTCTATTGTCGGTAAGTTTTTTATTGTAGTTATTTTATTATTTTGATTTTTAGTATTAGAATTTTGAGAATTAGTAATTTGAGACAATACCAGATTAAAGTTAAAAAGTATAATTGTGCAACATAATAATTTATAAAACATTAATTTACCTAAAAAATATTTTTGAATTTTTGTTAGAATAACTAAGACAAAGTTAGTCTTATTTCTTTAATCGGACTAATTCAATCTTATTTCTGTATAAATTGTGTTGTTATTAGTAATAAATTTAAGCAGCAGACTTTTATTTTCAGTCATTGCAACCTTTTTCAAAATTCTTCTTTTTGCAAAAATGGGGACAAAGCATTAGGTTTGTGAGTGTATTTTCTTTTCTTTAAGTCTTTCATTATTTCTGGGTGATAAATAGAGAGAGCTTTTTTCAAGCGAAAACGATTGACCTACCAAAAATTGTAAATAGCTAAAAAGAGTAATATTAATACAAAAAAATCCTTAACTTTGTATTAAGGATTTTTAATTTATCAGAAAAAGTATATTTAGAATAATTTAATTTATAACAAATCAAATTAAGCATTGTCTTTTAACATTTGGTACAAACCTTTTTTGTCCAAAGTTTTTAGAGCTCTTGTAGTTAATTTAATAGTAACAAATCTATTTTCTTCTTGCAACCAAACTCTTTTCTTTTGTAAGTTAGGCAAAAATCTTCTTTTGTTTTTGTTATTTGCGTGTGATACGTTATTACCAACCATTGGTCTTGTACCAGTTAATTCGCATACTCTAGCCATATTAAACCTCTTTTTTTTATTTTCGTATTTATAAGACTTCAAAAATATGAAATAATTTACTATTTTCAAAATAAATTCGTAATAAAAATATATTTTTCAATAATTTAGTAAAAATATTTTGACATTTCCTAAAATTATTATTCAATTAGAATGAAAGAACAGACTATAAAAAATACTTTTGACGCTGTAATCATAGGCGGAGGTGCTGCTGGACTAATGGTGGCAATCGAAGCAAGTAAAAATCAAAAAAAAGTTTTATTGATTGAACATAACCGAAATGTTGGGAATAAAATTCTGATTTCTGGTGGTGGTAGATGTAATTTTACTAATATTAATACTAAAATTGAAAATTACATTTCTGAAAATGTGAATTTTATGCGTTCTGCATTTTCGAATTACACGCCATATAATTTTATTGATTTGGTTGAATATCATAATATTGAATATTACGAAAAAACTCTTGGACAGCTATTTTGCCAAAATTCATCTAAAGAAATTATTGATATGCTGATGAATGAAATTGATAGAAAATATGTCAAAATTATGACTGAAACCAAAGTTGCGAATTTAGAATCAAAAGGAGATTATTACCAATTAGACATTCAATCTACTAAAAATCCTGAAATAACAGAAACAGTATTCGCTGAAAAAGTAGTCATTTCTTGTGGTGGATTATCTTTTCCGAACCGCGGTGCTACTGACTTCGGCTATAAAATCGCTAAACAATTTGGTCATAGAATTACTAACCTCAAGCCTGGGTTGGTGCCCATCACAGTAGATAAAAATGATTTGGGTAATTTGATTGAAATGAGTGGGATTTCATTTGATTCTAAGGCATTTATTAAGTCAAAACAACTCAATAAATATTTCACTGAAAAAATTTTTACTGAAAAAACTCTGATAACTCATAGAGGATTGAGTGGTCCAGCGATTTTGCAGATTTCGTCATATTTAGATTTGGGTCAAAATAGTCAGAATAGTTCATTTTATTTGACAATAAATACAGATAAGAAAATCGAAAATCAACTTCAAGATTTCCGCAAAAGCAATAAAGAATTGAAGTCTGTATTGAGTGAATTAGTGCCACAACGATTTGCAGAATTTGTGGTTAATTATTTGGATTGCAATAAAACCTTGGCTCAATGTAGCAATAAAGATATTGAAAAAGTAGTGAATTTCTTTAATAATTGGCAAATATTCCCGATTGGAACGGAAGGTTATATCAAAGCAGAAGTTACAGTTGGCGGAGTAGATACCAACGAGTTGAACCAAAAGACAATGGAGTCCAAAATTTCAAAAGGACTATATTTTGTAGGAGAAGTTGTGGATATTACTGGTTGGCTTGGCGGCTATAACTTCCAATGGGCGTGGGCATCGGGTTACGCCTGCGGCAAAGATATTTAATCGAAAGGTAATCATCTTCTTTTTAATTTTAATTATAGTAGGTCAAGCATCTCGCTTGACCTTTTTTATTTTTGCACTTTTTGCACTTGTTTATGTTTTTTTCGCAAAAAAGTTCACGGTATTTCATGATTTTTAGCTGTTTTATTTCTTGCTCCCTGCCCTTCGGGCGGGGTTGGGGGTGGGGTCGCAGGACTTTTAAACCACAACTGCATTTCGAATTCACCGCAAGACGACCCGCCGGTCGTCTCTACATTT
>JBEICW010000038.1:0-12878 GCA_040383785.1 Ignavibacteria bacterium
CAATAAAACTCGCTTAAACTTTAACCTCATTTTTATAGTAATCATAACTATTTTTTCGTTTGGAATATTCTTAAGCTCTTGTAATGAAAACCCTACATCACTTGGATTTCCCTTGGATACACTAGAAGTAATGACAATTTCTTCGGAAGATGAAGCAATAATAACCGACTCAGAAAATCAATATGCAAGATTGCAAACTATGTATAACAGACCATTTTTCTACGTTGGCAAATATAATGATATGACAGCAGCTTCATTTCTTAGATATAGATTTGTACCAGATACATTAACTTATGTAGATGAGAGTAAAATTGTGTCAGTTAAATTAAATTTAAAACCTACAAGATATGGAATTGGTGATACTGTAGCAGGGAATTTAGCATTTGATGTTTATGAATTACAAAAACCATTTACAAACCAAACTAATTGGGAAGAGATTTATCCAACTGGCAATGGTGGTAATGAGATAAGTGATTTCTTTAAAACTGGAAAAGTTGGCAGTTATAGTGGAAAAATTACATTAAAAGATACTTTAGACGCATTCAAAGCGGACTTAGATAAAAAGCTAATAGTTGATTGGCTTAGATTTGCTGAAAGTACAGATACTACTCAGTACAGTTATTCATTTGCATTAATTCCCAATAGTGGTTCTACATTTATTTCTAAACTCTTTGCACCAGGCAATAGCACCTCTACTGCTGCATTTGACCCTACTATTGAAGTAATTTACAAAAATAAAACTGATGAATTAGATACATTAATAATCAAAACTGCTGTATATTCAAGTTTTGTAAATGCCAATAAACCAACAGATGCTAATAAAATAGTTGTTCAGGGTGGAGTAGCAATGAGAAGTTTGTTGCATTTTGATATTAGCAAAATTCCTGCAAAATCATCAATTGTTAAAGCACAATTGGAACTTCATATAATTGATGAAGAGTCTTATGCTGGGAATAGAGGCAAAGATACAACACTTACTGCAAGTATGGATTCTATAGGGGTGGTAGCTTATAATGTTCCTTTTGCAGCGATTAGAGAAAGTGGTTCTACAAAATTTGTATTTCCAAGTATTTCCTCAGCAGTTCAAAAATGGAATTTAGCCGATGGCAAAGGTAGTTTGACAATTTATGCAAATAGAAATGGTAATGATTTCGAAGAGCCGGCATTCTTAGATAGATATACTTTTCACGGAACTAAATCAGCCGATGTAAACAAAAGACCAAAATTAACAATATTCTATACCAAAAGACCAAATTTATAGCTTTTTTACATTTAAATTATTCTAAAGATAATAAATAAAGACATAAATAATGTCAAAAAAACTTAAATAAAAATATTCAAATTAAGAACTCAAATATAATGTTTATTAAAAGTCAAAATTCTTTAATCCCAAAATTACTATTAGTTTTAGTAATAAGTTTTTCTTTACAAATAAATGTATTTGCTCAAGGTGGTTCTAACTATTCATTATTTGGCATTGGGGAAATAAATAGAAATCACGGGGCTTTTTATGATGGTATGTCGGGTACATCAATTTCAGTTCCCTCGGAATATGCAATTAATCTCAAAAATCCAGCAATGTGGTCTTATGTAGAAAATACTCGTATTCAATTTGGTTATAAATTTAATCAACATCTAAATGAAAGTACTGTAAATGATGGTGTTAGCCAATCATTATACCAAAATAATGGCAAAATTAATGATGTTTTAACAATATTCTCAATAGATACCTCTATGGGGCTAAGTCTAAGTTTGGGCTTAAATTCATTTACGAGTGTAAGCTATTATGTTGCTAATTCAAGTAGTGTTAGCAAAGGTGATTTGTCAGTAACTGGCACAACATATTACCAAGGAAGTGGTGGTATTTCAAATGTATACATAGGTATGTCTGCTCGACCTGCAGATTATTTATCATTAGGAGCAAGTGTTACAGGCCATATTGGCACAATAAAAACTAATTCACAATCAAGATATTTTGAAGATTTTACCTTTCAGACAGTAACATTAAAAGAATCAGCTTATAATGGACTAAGTACAAAATTTGGATTTAACCTAACAGCTATTGAAAATTTATCTATCGGTGGTTATATAAATTTAAATCAAAGTATGTCCTCAGATAATATAACAACTTATGTTTCACAATTTTCAGCAGATACTTCTACTTCAAATGAAGTACAATTTGATTTACCAACAGAGATTGGTTTGGGTATAGCATATAGGACAGGTAAGTTTATAATAGCAAGTGATTTTGTTACACAAGATTTTACAAATCTAAATTATAATAAAGTTCTAAACTCAGAATTCCAAAACAGTTATAATTTTTCCTTGGGCGTTCGCCGAAATGGTAATCCAAGTAGAAACGCAGATTATTTGGATAGAATGGGATATAGTTTTGGAGCATCTTATGCTCAGATGTACTATAATCTAAATGGTCAAAATATCAACGAAATTTCAGGTAGTTTTGGTATAAATATGCCAATCCCAGGTACTGGGATGATAGATGCGTCATTTATATTAGGTCAGCGTGGCACAACTGATTTTGGTTTGATTAATGAATATTTTGGCAGATTATTAATAAACTTAAGCATTGGCGACACATGGTTCAAACCAATTAGAAAGTATTTTGATTAAAATTTCAATGTTAAAAAAAAACTAAAAAAACAAAATGATAGATTTAAACGGGCAAAAATTAAGAGCGACTACGGTAGTCGGAGTAATTAAAGATGGGAAAGCAGCATTGGGTTCTGATGGGCAAATGACGCTTGGCAATACAGTAATGAAAAACACCACTAAAAAAGTGAGAAAGTTGTTTAATAATACTGTATTAGTGGGTTTCGCTGGTGGAACAGCCGATGCCTTCACTTTAATAGAAAGATTTGAAGAGAAATTAGAAGCTAATCGTGGGAATTTAGTCAAAGCATCAATTGCCCTCGCTAAAGACTGGCGAACAGATAGATACTTACGAAAATTAGAAGCAATGATGATTGCGATGAACAAAGACCAATTATTGTTATTATCTGGCACTGGTGATGTTATTGAACCCGATGATTGCATAGTTTCTATCGGCTCAGGTGGTGCATTTGCATTAGCAGCAGGAACTGCATTGCTTAGACATTCTAATTTATCAGCCAAAGAAATTGTTGAAGAATCATTAAAAATCGCTGGTAATATTTGCATTTATACCAATACTAATATCACATTAGAAGAATTGTAAGAAAAAATTTTTGAAGATGTAGGTATCGCTCCTACGGAGCTTTAGACATGTATTGGTGGTACATGAATTATTAATATTTGGCTACTCTGTAGCCAAGAATTATTATAAAATCACTAAAATATGGTTAGTATATTAATATTAAAAATTACAAATACATTTAAGTCTTTTAATTTATAGATTAGTTTCAAATAACTTTCTTTAGCACCGTAGGTGTGAAATATTAATAACTTTTACAATTATTTTTCTTTTAAGCTCCATAGGAGCAATACTAAACCTTAATCAAATAAAAAAACAAATGAGTGAAATTAATTTTACAATCGTAAATCAAAATAATTTAAATTCTACAAACGAAAATAACACTGAAAATACTGTGGCAAAAATTAATGCTGCTGGAGCTGACTTTACTCCTCGCCAGATTGTGGCTGAATTAGACAAGTATATTATTGGGCAAGAAGCTGCAAAAAAAGCTGTGGCTATTGCTCTTAGAAATAGATGGAGAAGGCAAAACGTAAATTCGCCAATAAAAGACGAAATTATGCCGAATAATATAATTATGATTGGACCTACTGGTGTTGGGAAAACCGAAATTGCTCGAAGACTTGCTAAACTTGCCGGTGCACCATTTATCAAAGTAGAAGCTACTAAATTTACCGAAGTTGGATATGTTGGACGTGATGTCGAATCTATGGTTAGGGATTTGGTTGAAAAGTCGGTAGCAATGGTAAAAGAAGAGCAAAGAGAAATCAAAGAAGCTCAAGCAGAAATGAATATGGAAAATAGAATATTAGATATTTTAGTTCCACCTGTGCAAAAAACTGGAGTTTCTTTTGATCTAACTTCTGAAAGCGAAATAACTGAAAACAACGAAACTCGTGAAAAATTCCGCGATATGTTACGCAAAGGGATTTTAGATAACAGAGAAATTGAAATCGAATTATCTGATTCTATTCAAGGTATTTCTATTATGGGTCCAATGGGAAATATGGATGATATGGGAATGAACCTTAGTGAAGTATTCGGAAATATATTGCCCAAAAAGAAAAAGAAACGCAAAGTAAAAGTAGCCGATGCAAGAAATTTCATCAAGGCCGAAGAAGTTGAAAAACTTATCGACAATGAGGCAGTTACCAAAGAAGCACTTTTCAGAGCTGAAAATTTAGGTATTATATTTATTGATGAGATTGATAAAGTTGCGTCTCGTTCTAATAGTGGAAATAGTGGCGAAGTTTCGCGTGAAGGTGTTCAGAGAGATTTGCTCCCAATCGTTGAGGGTAGCAATGTAAATACAAAATACGGGCCTATTACTACTGATCACGTGCTTTTTATTGCTTCAGGGGCGTTTCATGTGTCTAAACCTTCGGACTTGATTCCGGAGCTTCAGGGACGTTTCCCGATTAGAGTTGAGTTGTCATCTCTTACAGAAGATGATTTTATCAAAATCCTTACTCAACCCAAAAATGCACTTATCAAACAATATATTGCACTTATGGATACCGAAGGGATAAATCTAACTTTTGACGAAAGTGGAATCAAAGAAATTGCAGCACCAGCTGCGAAAGTAAATGATGAAGTTACAAATATTGGAGCAAGACGTTTGCATACAATTTTAACAACAATTTTGGACGAAATTCTATTTAATGCACCAGATAACTTGGAAAGCAAAGAAATAATTATTGATGCCAAAAAAGTAAACGACAGTCTTGGAGAAATTCTTAAAAATCAAGATCTTAGTAAGTATATATTATAAATCTTTTGAAGTATTAATATTTTCTATTTAATTAGGTCAAGCGGCTCGTTTGACCTTTTTTTTGTTTAAGGTAGATTAAGCGGCTCGCCCAATGTTCTTTTCTTTGTAGTAGAACAGGCGTCCTTGCCTGTTCATTTTTTCTTGTGGTTTCGACTACGACGGGCCACCGATTTTATATTCTACATTATAAAGTCAAGGCACTGCCTTGACTCGCAGAACTTTAAAAGCTGCAATATACTTTTTGTAAGGGTCAATGGTAATGACCATTTTTTATTGCACAATATTTGTGCAAATAGTGCGTCTACTTTATTTGTAGAAATCAACCATAGAGTATGCCTTGCGGTTGATTAAAGAAAGTTCATAGAAATAAATAAACAGGCAATAATCGTGAAATATCATGAAGTTTTTGGTTGAAAAATGGTGAAAATAGTGCAAACATTACAAAAAAACCACTTATGGTAAAATAAGTGGTTTAATGTTTAAAATCTATCTTTTATTTAATCTTGACTCTATTCTTTATTTTATTCTACTACAACTTTTCTTTTTTGGTTTAGGTTGTCTGTTATAAATTCTAAATAATATGTTCCAGAAGGTAAAGATTGATTTTGAGAATTAGTTCTATTCCAAATGTAATTAACATTTCCATTTGCATTGATTTTTTCAGATTTTACAATATTACCATTGATATCATAAGTTAATATTTCCAAACCATTTGAGCTAATATTATTTATTTCAAAAGTAGTATTTTCTAAAACTGGATTAGGATACGCTAAAGATATAAATTTGTCTGTAACTTCTTCAACACCACTTGGAAAATCATTTACGTTCCCTGGTAATGTTACTAAAGATGGGTCGCCAAATGGATAACCTGTAGCTGTGGTCCAAACTCCTGTTGGGTCTTGCAATTCTTGACCATTAGTAAATGTATCGCCATCAGTGTCTATTTGTGACAACGTTTTTGTCCATCTTTTACCAGCATTTTTGAATGCTTTACCAAAGGAATTATTATCACCACCATCTAATGTAAAATGACAATTCATACATGTGTTCTTTTGTCCATTTGGTATTCTCGCTTCCCAACCACTCTCTGCATATAAACTATCTATTCCTACAAATAACACTAATAAGTAAATTAAACTTTTCACCACAATACTCCTTATATAACACAAATAAATATTCTTAATTTAATATAGAAACGTTTGAACTAATTATTTAGTTATAGCAAATTAAAAATAATTATCATTTTTTAATAAAAGTCAGTTATTGTAATCAAGTGTTGTTAATAAAATTTAAGTTGTTATATTTCAACTGTTTTAATTCTATCCTCTTGGAACAGGTAATTTCACATAAAAACTTGTACCTTCTCCGACTTGCGATTCTACATCAATTACCCCATTATGTTGGTGTAAAATTCTTTGAGTGATAGGCAATCCTAAGCCTGTACCTTCTGCTTTTCGTGTAAAAAATGGGTTGAATATTTTTTGAAGTTCGTCAGGGCTAATTCCAATTCCATTATCTCGAATTGCAACTACTACAAAATCCCCTTCTAACTGTCTATTGCCATATTCTACATAACTTTCGATTACAACTTGCCCTTTTGATTTAATTGCATCAGCAGCATTTGTAATTAAATTGATGAATACTTGTTGTAATTGTTTTACATCGGCAGCAACTAATGGCATATCATCAGAGAGTTTGAGTTCTACCATAATTTCTTTACGTTTTAGAACCGCTTCGGTCATATCTAATACAGATGGAATTAAAGTATTGATATTAATTTCTTTAATATCCGGCATAGTTGGGCGTGAAAAATTGAGCGTCACCTCTACAATTTTAGAAATTCTATCTACTCCCTGCAATGCAGTACCGATATATGTACTTTCTGTCGAATCATCTGCAAACCTTCTTTTTAGCATTTGTAAATTTAGATTTACTGCTGCAAGTGGGTTTCTAATCTCATGTGCTACACCTGCTGATAGCTGTCCAAGAAGAACTAATTTATCTGCTTGTACTAATTTGTCTGTTAGTGCGTGCTGTTCGCTTACATCTCTTGCAATTGCTTGTATTAATTCTTCATTTTCGTGTGTAACAAATCTTGCACTTACTTCGACCATTAATTCTGGATTGTAAGGAGTATTCATTGTTAATTCACTTAATACAACAGGAGAATTAGTTTTCATCAGTAACTTAAATATTCGACGAAATTGAGGTAATGTAGCACCAATTAGTTCATTTTTATCCACCCCAAGTAAATTTGCTGCAAAGTCATTAGCATCCATTACAGTCCAAGTTTCTGGCTGAACAATAAAAACTGCATCTGTTGCATTATCAAAAAAAGATTTATACCAATTAAGTTGCTTTTGCAATTTATTTGCTTGATTTTTAAGTATTTCTATTTCTTTACTTACTTTTACAGAAGTTTTTTTAGTTGTAATAATTTCTGTAGGTTTTAGAATTACATCTTTCTTGATTACTTTTGGATCTGCCTTAATGGATACTTTTTTAGTTGTACCTTTGCTTTTTGGCTCACCTATTTGATTATCTTTAATTTTATTGCTTTTTGTTTTTTTTGAGATTGGCATTATTTTGATTATATAATATTAGTCAATTTTTTAGATTATTTAAGTAAAAGCAAATACTAATCCAAAAAATCCAATATGGGAATATTTTTTTCAAAAGTTAATAAATATATTAATATTAAGTTATATTTTACTTTATCTCATGAAATAAAAAAGGAATATTTTTGAATAAATCACAATGTAATGATTATAAACAAAAAAAAGATTACCATTTTGTTTGGTAACCTTTTTTAATTAAAACTGTGGAGGAAGCGAGATTCGAACTCGCGGTAGAGTTTTTGACCCTACGACGGTTTAGCAAACCGTTGCCTTCAGCCACTCGGCCATCCCTCCTATCAACATCAAATAATATTTTTATTATTATTAATCATATTGAATAACAAAATTACAAATAATTATTAATTTTTCAAAATTAAAATGAAAAAACTTCAAAAATATTAAAGATTTTTTAAATAACTTTACTAGTAACTTATTATAATTTATTTTTTTGTAGTTTTGCATAAATATAAAATTCAATTGTCAATTAAGAAAAAGCAATATATGAAAGTAAGAATAATAAAGATTAACCATAACAATGATTTCAACAATGATTTAGAATTACCCAAGTACCAAACTAATGGCTCTGCTGGATTAGATGTATGTTCTGCAAGTGAGGAGCCTATAATTGTACCCAAAGGCAAAGTGGCTTTAATCCCAACTGGTTTAGCAATGGCCATTCCAGATGGATATGAATGTCAAGTGCGTTCACGTAGTGGCTTAGCTGCCAAAAATATGGTATTCTGCTTAAATTCACCAGGTACAATTGATTCTGATTATCGTGGTGAAATTAAAGTTATATTAGCAAACTTAGGTGATAATGATTTTGTAGTTAACTATGGTGACAGAGTAGCTCAATTAGTATTTAATAAATATGCCAAAATTGAATGGGAGTTTTCTGATACTTTAGATGAAACTAAGAGAGGTGCTGGTGGATTTGGTAGCACTGGCAAATAAAATATAAAATATAAATATAAGACATAATTAATCTATGAAAAACACATTTGAAATTGGTGAAGAAATTATCACACATGATGAAAAAAATAATTTATCTCAAAATCATAAAAATAAATTAAAAATTGTATTTATGGGTACGCCAGATTTTGCCGTTCCAGTATTATCTGCCTTAGATGAAGTTTTTGGTGTGGCAGCAGTAGTTACAGTCCCAGATAAACCTCAAGGTAGGGGTCTGAAGTTGGCACCTTCGGCAGTAAAACAAGAAGCATTAATCCGTAACATTCCAATTTTACAACCTGAAAATCTAAAAGATGAAGATTTTATAAATGAATTAAAGTCTATAAATGCAGATATATTTTGTGTTGTAGCATTTAGAATTTTACCAGAAATAGTATTTAATTTGCCCAAATTGGGTTCATTTAATATACACGGCAGTTTATTACCTAAGTTCCGAGGAGCAGCTCCAATAAATCGTGCTATTATGGCTGGTGAAACTGAAACTGGTTTAACTTCATTTTTGCTAAATAGTAAAGTTGATACTGGAAATATTCTCCTAAAAACAAAAGTAGCAATTACAAGTCAATTAATTGCAAGTGAATTGTATGAAAATCTAAAACCAATTGCAGCAGATTTGGCAATCAAAACAATTGAATTAATATTAAATAACGATATAAATCCCACCCAACAAGATGATTCAATTGCAACAAAAGCTCCAAAATTATTTCCAAATGATTCGTATATTGATTGGAATTTAGATAATAAATCTATTAGATGTTGGGTTCATGGATTGGCTTATCACCCAGGAGCGAGAACTAATTTTGATGGTAAATTATTAAAGATATTTAGAGTTAAAGAAATAGAAAAATTGGATTACAATACAGATGAATTCCAAATTGGCGAAATGATTGTTGAAAAAAGTAGAGTTTTAGTTAAGTGTGGGAATGGAATTTTAGAATTAATTGAATTACAATTAGAAGGTAAAAAAATTACTAATGGTAGAGATTTTGCTCTTGGCTTTCAAAATAATAAAAAAACTAAAATTTTAGGTTAATAATTACTAATTTTCAATATTAAAATAATTATATTTATAATTTTGCACCAATACTAAAATATCCAAATAGTTCACCTAATACTACGCTATTTGGATTTTTGATAAAATAAAAACTTCGTCCAATTGAAAACTTAGCCGGTCCAATAGGTGAATCAATGCCAAGAGTCAATCCAATACCGTGCTTCAGGCTAGAAAATTTAATATCAGTTGGCAAGCTCCATACATTCCCCAAATCATATCTTGTTGAAAGATAAGAATTAAATAATATCTTGAAAGGAAGTTTGTATCTTGCTTCTAATGAGGTAACAAATAACTGACGACCTCTATTTTCTTCTTCTCTCATTCCAAAAAAGCTTGGTTCATTTCCCAATCCAAATTGTTCAGGTACAGGGGTACTAATATCTGCAGCCCCAAAATGTACTTTGGGTTTTAATACAAAATCATTAATACCCAAGAAAGTATGGTAATAAATATTAATTTTTGAAAACGAAAACTTATCAATATTATTAAAAACACTTGATTCAAAATCAAAATAAATCAAACTTCCTTTATTTGGGTAATGACTATCATTCTCAGTGTCAAAAATACTTCCAACCTTAAGTGTAGTAATTTGATAAAATGGCTCATTATTATTTAATATAAAATCTCTAGTTCTTTGTCTTTCATACCTAAACTCACCGAATAATTTACCAATTCTTAATATTTGAGTTGCAATATTTAATTTGCCTCCTGCTCTTTGGAAAGCCCATTGTCCATCTCGTTCATTTTTATATTCATTTCGAGGCATATTTATATCTTCAACCAAAGAATAACGATAAATATTCCTATTGTCATAATAAGCAGAAATTTTAAATCCAAAATTTGTGGAAGATATCCTTGTATTTTCTATATTAAAAGATATAAATTGATTTCTAACTCCACCAAACATACTTGTATATATAGATGTACCAGTATGAAACAAATTATCTTTTTTCAAATCTAAACTAATTTGTCCCTGTCTTTCATTATCTGTTTTGGCACCAATATTAATAATATTTGAACCTTTTTCTTCTAAAGTAATAAATATATCTAATGTATTAAGGTTAGTATCTAAAGTGAAATCAAAACCTATATAATAAAATAAATCAGTTGAAATTAAATTATTCCAAGATTTGTTTAATTCATCAGGATTTGGGCTATCCCCAGATTGAAAGGTAAGTTCTCTCATTATTTGGTATTCGCTAATGCTGTATTTACCTTTAATTTTAATACTATCAATTGTTATTGGATTAATTATTAAAGACAAATTCCCATTTTTTTCATTAAATTCAATATTTTTTAAATTTTTGAAATAAAGTTTATTATCCCTTAGATATTTAGTTACTTTTTGTTCAATTTTTTTGATTGTATTGTTAGAATAAAAATCACCAGTAATTTGGGAATTAACAATTGAGGATAATTCTTTTACAAATTTATAATCACTATCACTTTCTTGAATTGCAATATTGACTTTACTATTGTAATCTAATACTATATCTATACTTTTAATTACATTATTATTAATAAGTTCAAATTGTATAATTTCATTTTCACTTGAAATATTTATAACTTTGTAATTATCTAATAAATTAAAAAAATCATAACTGCAATCAAAATAAAATGTATTTTTATTGGAAGCGTTTTTGTTAAAATATGATAAAATAATATTCTCTTCATAATTTTTACAATTAATAAATTTAATCTTTGTAGATTTATTATTAATTAATTCAAATAAATTAACGTTTCCATATTGCTTTTTTAAATAATCTTTGAATGTGCTATCTTTATATTTATAAATATTTCTTTTAAAGTCTTCAATGTTTTTTTGAGACTCTATATAACCAAAATTAATCAGAGTAGAGACACTATCAAAATTAGTATTTGAGTAATTCCCAATATTAGGTTTTATTAATATATTTGGCATTTTATACCAATTATTAAATTTTTCAGACATTGTAGTTACTACTTGGTCGGCGATATTCCAAGGACTATTCAAATTTTCCTTATCATATTTTGGAGTAGTAGAATTTATCGCAATTATAAATTCTGGGTTAAATTCTTGGGTTTGATTTATTGGAATATTAGCTAAAATTCCACCATCAACAAGTAACATCGAATCCATTTCAATTGGAGTGTATCTTAGAGGTACAGTGGCACTTGCTCTAATTGCTTTTACTAAATCACCATAAGAAATTGGAACAACGTTTCCACTTATTAAATCAGTTGTTATCGCTCTAAATGGGTACTTAAGCTTATTAAAGTCACCATAAGGTTGATATCCACTTCTCCAAACCAAATTTTGTAGAAATGAATTAAAACTATTACCAGTTGAAATTGCCTTAGGTACTTGAAGTTCAGTTCCATTAAATCTCAAAGTGAGTAAACTTCTATCATTCTCAATTTTTTGGTCAATAAATAAATCATTGCGATTTTGTTCATTATTAAGCGAAAAAATCTCATTCCAATCAGTATTGCTTGCAAGAGAGTCAAGTTCATTAGCACTATAACCAGAAGAATATAAACCACCAATAAGTGCACCAATACTTGTGCCAACGATATTTGAAATCTCAATTTGATTTTCTTCTAATGATTTTAGTACTCCAATTTGTGCGAAACCTCGAGCTCCACCACCGCTCAACACAAGTGATATTTTGGGCTTTAAGATTTCCGTATTAATTTTATATACCTTGGTATCAGATTTCAAATTAAGATTCATCATAAAAAATACAATGAATGTTAAAATTTTGATATATATATATTTATAACTATTTTGCAAATTCAGTTAGAATAAAATCTGAAAAAATATAGAATTATTTGATATAGACACATAAATTACTCATAAAGTTTAAGCAAGATAAAATTTAAATGAATTTTGGCTGTTTTTAATCTGGGTAGGTCCAAGCGGCTCGCTTGGGCAAAAAGAAAAAGAAGAGAACGGAGAATAATAGTTTTATTCACGCCATAAAAGATGTGGTAATTTATAAGAAATATTTTTGCACTAATTGCACTAATTGCACTATTATCACCATTTTTCAACCAAAAACTTCACGATATTTCACGATTATTGCCTGTTTATTTATTTCTATGAACTTTCTTTAATCAACCATAAGGTATACTCTATGGTTGATTTCTACAAATAAAGTAGACGCACTATTTGCACAAATATTGTGCAATAAAAAAAGGGTCATTAATATTGCCCCTTACAAAAAGTATATTGCAGCTTTTAAAGTTCTGCGAGTCAAGGCAGTGCCTTGACTTTATAATGTAGAATATAAA
>JBEICW010000039.1:0-12835 GCA_040383785.1 Ignavibacteria bacterium
AACCATACTTATAAAATAAATTGCAGCAAAAGCAAAACTCCCAACTCTCATTTCCAGATTAAATGCAAAAAAATAGAAAGTCATCATATTAAATATCAAGTGCATATAATCATTATGAATAAATCCACTTGTAATAATTTGATACCAATATCCATTTCTAATCATAGAATAAGGATGCAAAACAAACTTAGCAAATAACTCTCGGTTATAGTTAAGAGTATATATACTAAGCCCAATTGTTGTAATAAAAATCAAAATCGAAACAGGAGCCAAAGATAAATCCATAAGTTTTTAGGTTTTGTTAAATTTTAAAAATAATTTTTACTTTCCAATACAGAAAGCACCGAAGATGTTGTTGATTACTTCTTCGTTATAATTTTCGCCAGTAATTTCGCCTATTGTAGTATAGGCATTACGTATATCTATTGCAATAATTTCATTTTCTGTGTATTCATCAAGAGAAATTAATGCTCTTTCAATATTTTCAATTGTTACCTTCAATAAATCATAATGTCTTTGATTGATTAAAACATCTGTAATTGAATCTAATTCACTAATTGCCTTGTTATAAATCAAGCTTTTAAGTTCGTAAATTCCAATATTATTTTTTGCAGAAATATAAATAGTTTCATCTTTATTTTCAATTTTTTCTAAATTATCAATTTTATTTTGAATAACTATTATCTCAGTATCTGGAAATTTAGATTTTAATTCACTTAGTAAATTATCGGAATAAGTTTCACTTTCGGTAATATCATTTAATAAAAATAACAAATTAGATTGTTTAATAATACTTTCTACTAATTTTATCCCCATGATCTCAATAGTATCTTCTGTGTCTCTAAGCCCAGCTGTATCAAAAAGTTTAATAGCTATTTCATTTATATATAAATATTCTTCAAGGTAATCGCGTGTAGTTCCGGCTATTTCGCTTACTATTGCTCTATTTTTGTTAAGCAAAGTATTGAACAATGTAGATTTACCTGAATTTGGATACCCTACTATTGAAACATAATATCCAGAACGTAAAATCTCGGAAGTTCTTTTAAATTCAATTAAATTATTACAAAATTCTTTTGCATTATTTAGTCGATTTCGTATGAAATCTCTATCTATTAATTCAATATCCTCTTCTGAAAAATCTAATTCCAATTCTAATAAACTTGCTATATCAATTAGATTTTTTCTAAATTCACGCAATCTGATTGTAAAATCGCCTTCTAATTGTCTGATTGAAGTCTGTGCCGAAGGAGTAGAAATACTATGGATTAAATCCGCAACTGCCTCTACTTGCAATAAATCAAGCTTACCATTTATAAATGCACGTTTTGTAAATTCTCCTGCTTCCGCTGGATATGCACCATTTTTGTATAATAAATCTAAAATTTCTCTAACAACAACAATACTTCCATGACAGCCTATTTCAATTACATCTTCTCCTGTGTAAGAATTAGGTGATTTGAATATTGAAATAGTAACAGTATCTATAATTCTTTCTATTTGGTTGTTTTCAACTTGTAGAATTTTACCATATAAAATAGTATGTGATTTGGCTTCAGCAATTGTTTTTTTGCCCTTAAATACCAAATCCATAATTTTAATTGTTTCATCACCCGATATTCTAATTACAGATAATCCAGATATACCAGGTGGAGTAGCCAAAGCTGCTATTGTTCTTGACATTTTTGAGTATTTTTATTTTCAAAAAAATAAATTAAATTATTTTCACCTATTGGCATATTTTTTGACGTATTGAGATTGCTATAATTATAAACTTTTATATACTAACTAAAATATTATATAAAATCATGTATAAATATTGCTTTAATTTCGCAAAGTTATAAGAATATTGTAAGATAATTGCAAGAAATAAATAGAAAATATCATAATTTAATAAAACTATGCAACTATATACTGAACCTAATAAATACGCAAATAAACCTGGTTTGATAATCAATAACAAATCAAATAATACTTATGTAGAATTTGAAGGTTATCAAAAGTTTAAATTGAGTAAATATGATATTTTGGTTAATCCAAATGATAAAGGTCTATTGAGTAAACAAAGTTTATTTGATAAATCTATAGACCCCAACTGGCTAATTGGCAAAAGTGTTTTGGATTTGGGTTGTAATTCTGCATATTTTTGTTATTATTCGCGTCTTAATGGTGCTAAATCTGCTATTGGCGTTGAAATAGACAGGGACTATATTCATAATGTAGAAAAAGCAAATGAAGTTTTAAATTTCTCAAATGTTAGTATTATTGACAAAAATGTAATGGATTACCATAAGCCAGCTGATGTAGTTTTTGCATTTGCGCTAATTCATTGGATTTACTCTTGCACCTCAGATTATGGTAGTTTGGACTTAGCAATCAAAAAATTAGCAGAACTCACAAATGAAGTATTGATAGTAGAATGGATTGAAAAAGAAGATGAAGCAATTCAGTTTTTCAAACATATTAATTATAATACTGAAATAATAAAAGAAGAATATAGCAAAATTAATTTTGAAAAAGCGCTTGCAAAACATTTTTCAAGTTTTGAGATAATTGGTGATGTAAAATCTACGAGAACAGTATATATTGCTTATAAATCTATTCAAACAAAAAATTATTTTGAGAGTTTTAGAACTGGTAAATTAAATTCAAATGATACTGCAATTCAAAAATTTAATAGTATCTTTTTAGGATTAATTAAAGATAATAAACTACAAAATGAATATAATATCAATTCAAAAACATCTGAATCAAATAATTTAAAGAATAATTTTAATTTAAAATTAAGTGATAATAAAGTTGAATCAGAAAAAACACCACTTTTAACTAATTACACTTTTTTGAGTAATTGGGAATTGGTACTAAAAGAAGTAGATAAACACTATAATCAAACTATTGAATTATTATTAGACACTGAAACATTTGAAAAAACTATCAGCGAATTTGAAAATTTAAAGAATAAATATGTTAAAAATATAATTAAAAATGATTGTCTTTTTGAATGTATTTATTATTTTGAAAATCATATTGTAAAAATAAATCTATACAAAGCTGACTCAAATTATTTTCCTCAAGAATTAATAAATGCCCTATTAGGAAATACTACTTTAGAAAATTATATCAAAATTTTAAAACCCAAAGAGTATGTTTATTATTTAATTTTCAAAACGGTTTATATACTTGGAGCTGGTGAAAATGCAATTTTGAGTGAAATAAAAGATTACTCTATAAAATATAATTTTGGATTAGAAAATTATAATTTAAATAATTTATCATTTTTAAATCAAACTTTAGAAACAGATAATTGTAATATTGAAAATTACAATTTACTTCTAAATAAAATCGCTCTGCAGTATATATATTCACCAAATTATGTTTTACATAGTAGAGTTATAGATTCTTCAACAGGAAGATATTTTATAAGTAGAGTTTATTTGACTGCAAATAATAGTGAGAGTAGTGATAATAAAGGTAAGAATAATAACTTCATTATCACTAAACAAGCGAATAATAATTTAGCACACAAAGAATATGGAATTTTAAGTTCATTAGAATCTGATTATTTCCCCAAAGTCAAAAATTACAATATAATTGATGATTCTTCATATTTTGAGATGGAGTTTTTTAAAGGTGAGGATTTGTCTTTATTAATTCAGAATAATGAATTATCAATTTTACAAAAATATGATATTTCATATCATTTATTGCAAGTTGTCAAGTATCTGAATAATAAAGGTATAGAACATAGAGATATTAATCCAACAAATGTATTATATGATGGCAATAAAATCAAAGTAATAGATTTTGGTTGGTCAAAATTAATTGAAGAAAATACTTATACCCCAATTGGATTAAACTCAGAATATTCTCCAATCAATCAAATTCAGAAATATAATGATTTGTATTCTGTATTAGCAATTATTGAAGATTTCAATTCAAATAATGAGTTAGATACCGAGATTATAAATGAAGTAAATGAAATTAAAAAGCAAATTTTGAACAATAACTTAAGATTTAGTAATAATGTAATTTTAAATATTGAGAATTTGCTTTTGATGAAACTTTCTGAAATTGATAAAGAATCCCAAATTACTGAAAAATATGATTTGAATAATAATCAATTTTCAGTTAATAATCTTGATAATTCTCTGAATAATGACTTTGATAATAATATTGACATTAATGATGAGTTTTATGATTTTAAATTAGCTATAATTAGTTACAAAAATAAAGATTATTTAAGTGCAATTAATCATATTAATAACGCTTTGGTTATTCATCCTGAAAATGAAGATATTTTTGATATGTATTTAAAGATTTCTAATAAAATTAATAAACTGGATAGTACTGTCAATATTATTGATAATAATTTAGATAAAATATACCATAATCAAAATACTTTTAAATATGATGTTTCAATTATTATACCTGTATTTAATAAATCAGAATATACAGAAAATTGTATTGATTATTTGTACCAAAACACAAGTAATAAGTATAAATGGGAAGTAATTGTAGTAGATAATGGTTCTACAGATGAAACAAATAATTTATTTAAGACAAAATTTGCAAATAATAATATTTATCCAAATTTAACTTATATTCATAATGAATATAATATGGGATTTGCAAAAGGATGTAACAAAGGAATAAGTTTAAAATCAGGTAAAGATGTAATTTTATTAAATAATGATACACTCCCACTACCAAATTGGTTTGAAGCAATTATGGAGGAGATAGATGCAGATAGTTCAATTGGTGTAGCAGGGAGTTGTCTTTTATATCCAAATACAGAATATGTTCAACATTGTGGCGTTAGAATTGGAACAGAAGACGGAAATTCTATTGCACCGTATCATAATCAAAGTTTTTTAGCTTATTCTTATTCTTTATATGCCCAAAAATCTAAAAATGTTTCGGCAGTTACTGGGGCTGTATTTTTTATCAAAAACGAAGTTTTAGATAAAATCGGTCTATTAGATGAAGTATATATAAACGGGTTGGAAGATATTGATTATTGCTTCAAAGCAAGTGATAACGGCTTCAAAATCAGATATTGTGCAAATTCAATTTTATATCATTATGAGTCGATTTCTGAAGATAGACATAAGTGGAATATCCAAAATTGGCAAAGACTGAACCGTAATTGGATTGGCAAAATTAAATTTGATGAAACTCAATATGATACAATTTTAGAAGTCAATGCTATCAAAAGTAGAAAATTAGCTCTTACTAATATTGATAAAGAGTTGATGTCAAAAATGCCTGAAAAGGTAATTTTTAAAGAAAATAATTACAATATAGAATTTAGTTTTATTATTCCTGTTCATAATAATTTAGAATATACTCAAAAATGTCTAAATTCTATTTTAAAACATACTTTGGATTTGAATAAAATTGAAGTTGTTGTAATAAATAACGCAAGTGATAACTCAACTTCTGATTATTTGAATTCAGTTAAAAACTCGAATTTATTTAAGAATTTTATTCTTATTAGTAATAGTAATAACGAAACTTATGCAAAAGTTAATAATCAAGGTGCTAAATTAGCAAGTGGTAAATATTTAATTTGCCTAAATAATGACATTGAAATTTTGAATAATGATTGGTATGATGAATTAAAAAATACTTTTGAATCAAATCCAAATATCGCAATTCAAGGTGCGAAATTGATGTATGATAATGGTAAAATCCAACACGCTGGTGTTGTTTGGGGAAATGTTGGATTAGATTTTCCATTACATTATCATTTGTATTTAACGTTGAATAACAATGAGAAATGTGTAAATAAAACTCGTGCTTTCCAATTTGTAACTGGTGCATTTCTAACAATACGTAAAGATATTTTTAATCAAATAAATGGTTTTGATGAAAAATATATCTTTGGTCACGAAGATTTAGATTTATGTATGAAAGTTAGAGATTTAGGTTTTGATGTGATTTATAATCACAAAGTTGAAGCTACTCATTATGAATCTAAAACTAAACAGTTGCTTGGTGTTAGTAAATTTGAAAGATTTATTAGTAGCAAAGATACTTTTGACTTAGAAAATCACAAATATTTCCTTTCAAAATGGCAAAACAAGTTAGTTTTAGATGCCGAATCTTATCTTACAGAAGATGGCTTTTGGGGTATAATTTCTGATGTTGATAAAAAACAAATTTTTCAAGATAAAATTGTCTATTTATTAGATAAATTGAAGAGTAAAGAGGTAATTAGTAATCCAAGTTTATATCATAAAGTATGTAATATTATTTTCAAAATGGATAATATTCCAACTAATTTAGATGTAAGATTATTATTTGCATTAAGTATAGATGAATTAGAAAAAGCAGTAAATTTAATTGATAATGGTAATTTAGATAATGAAATTGTTAATGAAATTGTTAAAGAAAATAATAGTGTTTATAATTCGCAAACATTAAAAATATTAATTACAATGTTTGGTTGGGAAGAGAGTGGTGGTGGAACAATATTACCTAAGCACATGGCAATAGCTTTAGCAAATAAAGGGCATAATGTAACTGTCATTTATGCTGCTGGTAATCATAATATAAACCAAACCCCCTATTTTACAGAAGTAAAAAGAGATGCTAATGTAAATTTAATCGGAATATTTAATAGACAAACTTTGTTTTTAAATATAGAAAATCCAGAATTAGATATTGAAGATATTAATATTATTAATATCTTCAATTCTGTAGTAAATGAATTTAAACCTGATATAATTCACTATAATAACTTTTTAGGGCTATCTTTGGCAATAAATGATTTAGTTCCAAAAACAATACCTACATTTTATAGTCCACATAATTATTTTATGATTGACCCTAATCTTTATATGATTAGTTCAAATCTAACCAGATGGGAAAATACTAACTTTTTTGAAAATTCCGAATTACCGAGTTTATATACAAATAAAATCAAAGAATATGCTCGCAGACAAGCGAAATCTAAAGAAGTGTTAAATAATATTGATTATGTTTTGGCTACTTCACGAAAAGTTAGTCAATTATTATCTGAAATATCTGGGACCTCTGAAAATGTATTTTTATTAAATCATTTGCCGAATATCTCACAAATTAAGACAGATAATAATAACCAAGAATATTCTTTTAATAAACAAACTCTTAAAGTTGGATATATTGGCGGAGTTATGCCTCACAAAGGTATTCATAATTTACTACTTGCTGCGACTTTAATTAAATCAAACTTAGAAATACATATTTATGGATTTGTAATCAAAAGTTATAAAGATAATTTAGATAAAATATTAAACCAAATACCAAACAATATAAAAGTAATTTATCATGGTGAATATGAAGTAAGTGAGTTGCCAATAATACTAAATCAAGTTGATTGCATAACTGTTACAAGCATTTGGGAAGATTGTGCACCATTGGTATTAGCTGAGAGTTTATCACAAGGTACACCGATTATTGGAGCTAATATAGGTGGTATTCCAGACTTTGTCAAAGATGGTTACAATGGATTTTTATATCAATGTGATAATATTCACGAATTAGCTGAAATTATAGAAAATTTATGCAATAATCGAAAATTATTAGAATTTGTTGCAAATAATTCAAAATTAAGTTATAGTTTTGATAATTATATAAATCATTTAATCAAAATTTACAATTTAGCATTATCAAAAGATAAGTTAAAAAATAAAGATAGAAAAGAACTTGAAAGAAAAGAATTAGAACTTAAATTTTTAGATGAGAACTTAGAATATATTTCAGCTTATAATTTAGACAATTACTCAGAAAACTACTCAGAAAATAACAACCAAAATAAAATTGAGGGCTATATGGAAAAGCAGTCAAATAATGTAAATAACAATTACGAACAAAATTTATCAAATGATCCTATAAATAGATTAAAACTTGATAAAGATTTGAACTATGGATTTACAAATGAAGATGCTATGGGCAAAATGCCCTATCCACTACCTTCCCCACTTAAATTAAATCTTGGTTGTGGGAATGATGTAAAAAATGATTATCTAAATTTAGATTTATTTAGCAAAAATCCAAATGTAATTAGAATGGATATTCGTAATATTGACTTACCTAATAATTCTGTAGATTACATTTTGGCAAGTGATGTATTAGAACATTTTTCACATAGAGAAACAGACAAGTTATTATCTGAATGGGCGAGAATACTAAAACCAGGTGGTGAAATTGAAATTAGATGTCCCAACCTAAGACTTCAACTACAAGCATATATGCGTGGTGATTGGAATGCCGATATTGCTTCTTATATGATTTTTGGGGGACAAACTAACCCGGGCGATTACCATTGTATTGGATTTGATGATAATTCTATCAAAAATCATCTTGCCCTTGCAGGGTTTGAGGTTACATACTTTGAAAATGAAGATTATCCTCAAACTAATGGATATATTAATTTAAATATGGTTGTAAAAGCACGCAAATTAGTTTCGGAATCAAGTAATGATTATTTGCCTGTTTCATATAGTTTTACTAAATTAGAACCCCAAAAAGGTAGTACTTATGGAGAAGTTAATAATTATGAAAATTTGGATATGACTCAAACTAATTTCCAACATATAAACATAGAAAATGTAAATTTAGAAATAAAAAATGCGGCTAATCCTAAACTTAACATAGTTTGGGAAGGTACTCAATTTGTTTATCATTCGTTAGCTTTGGTAAATAGAGAACAATGTATTAATCTTGCTAAATCAGAACAAGTTAATTTGACAATAATTCCTTATGAAAATAATACATTTGACCCAACAGAGAACAAAAGATATCATCCAATAATTGCTAATGATATAAGATACAAATCAGATGTGGATTCAAAAGTTTTGGGATTACCGTATGCATGGATTAGACACCAATGGCCCCCAAAAAATGAAATGCCGCTGGGTGCAAAATGGATTTTGATGCAACCTTGGGAATTTAGCTCAATAAGAAAAGATTTTGTTGAACCATTTATGTCGGCTGATGAAATATGGACTCCATCTAATTTTAGCAGACAATCTTTTATAAATTCTGGAATAGACTCAGATAAAATTCAAGTAATACCAAATGGAGTAAATCCTGAATTAATGACTCCAATTGGAGATAAATATCCTCTAAAAACACAAAAGAAATTAAAATTTTTATTTTTGGGTGGAACAATTCCACGCAAAGGTATTGATATTTTATTAACAGCATATATTTCAACTTTTAAAAGTAATGACAACGTATGTTTGGTAATAAAAGATTTGGGAGGAGATAGTTTTTATAGAGGTCAAACTGCAAAAAAACTTATAGAACAATCTCAAATAAATTCCGATGCACCAGAAATAGAATATATAGACGACAAATTGTCTGATGAGCAAATTGCTGCATTGTATAGATCTTGTAATGTATTTGTTTCTCCATATAGAGGTGAAGGATTTTCACTTCCTACATTAGAAGCAATGGCATGTGGGTTACCAGTTGTAGTAACCAAAGGTGGAGCAACTGATGATTATGTTGATGAGAGTATTGGCTGGCAAATTCCAGCAGATTTATTGTCAATAGGTACATATATTGATGGTTATGATTTAGTTTCTGAAACATTTTTATTAGAGCCGAGCGAAGACTCTTTGAGTAATATTCTATTAGAAATATATAAAAATCCAACAAGTCTGAAATCAATTGGTCTAAAAGCTTCTTACAAAGCACGAACTCAATGGACCTGGGAAAAGTCAACACTAAAAATATTTTCAAGGTTAGACTCCCTTTTTGGTACTGAAATGTCAAAAGAGGCAAAAAACAAATATAAAGAAGTAAATGATATTGCAACTAAAATTTCTTTAGCTGATGATGCTGTAAATTTTGGACATCAAGACAAAGCCGAAGAGTTGCTAAAAAGTTGCATAAATGACTTTAATTCAAATTATGAATTAAAACAAAACAACTTAGATTTGTATATATATGTAAATCAATTACTTTGTATGTTGTATTTAGATTTCATTTTTGATGACAATGATTTATTGGAGATTTTTGAACAAATTATTAACGAAATTGAAATTTTAGACCCTAAAAATTTAGATACAATCTTTATCAAATCTGCATATTATACAATTGTAGGAGATTTGACTGATGCATTAGAAAACCTTACAGAATGTGTTGGGATATGGAATGAAAAAAGATTTAATTCAAATATTGGTCTAACTTTAGATATTTTATTATGTAATTCTGGGGATATATTATTAGCAATGCAAGATTACGAAACAGCTTTGCAGGTATATCAAACAGGTTTAGAAATTAATAATGAAAATGAGAAAATTGTTTTTGGAATGGGATTAGTTTATAAAAATACAAATAATTTACCCAAAGCTAAAGACTATTTTTCAATGACATTAGACTTAAATCCAAATTTTCAAATTGCAAGAGATGAATTAAATCAATTAGTTAATAACTAAAATTCAATTATCACGGACTAATTAATAATTCATAAAATGTTTAATTCTAATATTCAAAAGTAAATTAAAAGTAATTCGTCAAAGAAAATAATAAAATTACAAAACTTATTTTTTTACAGATATAGAATATATAAAATGTTTATTAAACTATTTATGATACTCGGATTTATCTTTTTACTCTTTTTATTAGGTATTACCTTAATTTTAAAAAGAGTAAAAAGATTTTTTACATCAATAGTGCCTAATATCAACAGCGATACTCAAAATTATAGTAATTTTGGAAATCAAAGTTCACAACCAAATGCCACTAATTCGCGAAATGCAAACTTACCAAATGATGAAGTTGTCTATAAAAAAGATAACATTGTAATAATGAAAGGCGATGCCAAAAAGTAGAACCAATCAATTGTTAATAGTAAGTATTAATTATTATTTACCGATTTGGATACTAAAATAGAACGTAATAATTAACTTAATTTAAAGAATAAAATCAAAATATAACAATCAAAATATAACAATTAAAATATAACAATCAAAATATATCAAGAATAATATAATGTCTAAATCACCTGTAATTGCAGCTATTGATGTAGGAACAAATTCATTTCACATGGTAATTTCTAATGTTGATGAAAATGGCATTCTGAATATTATCAGCAAAGACAAAGAAGTTGTAAGACTTGGCTCTTCTTCTGGAGATATGAAGTATATACAAAATGATGCAATCAAACGAGGTATTGCTGTTCTAAATCATTTTGTTGAGTTAGCAAGAGCCGAAAATGCAACTATTAGAGCAATTGCAACTAGTGCTGTTAGAGAAGCAGATAACAAAGAAGAATTTATTGACAAAGTAAAGGCTAGCTGTGGTATCGAAATTGAAGTTGTAACCGGTTTAGAGGAAGCAAGATTAATCAATATTGGTGTTATTCACGCACTTCCACTATACAACAAAAAAGCTCTAACTATAGATATAGGTGGGGGTAGTACAGAAACTATTATAGGACATCATGGAAATATTGAGTATATAAATAGTGCAAAATTAGGCGCAATTAGACTTACTAAAAAGTACTTCGAATTAGGCATATCCAAAGTTGCAATTGAAAAGTGTTATAATTTTATCAAAGGTGAATGGACTCCAATTTTAGAAAAAATAAAGGAAAATGGTTTTGAAACTGTTGTTGGTACTTCGGGTACAATTACCAATATAGTAACAATGGCTTACCTCACCAAAAACAAAGATTTACCGCCTATTTTAAATGGTATTGTAGTTTCTGCAAAAGATATATTGAAAACAATTGACAAAATTAAAAAATGCAAAAGCAGTTACGAAATTTCAAAAATTAATGGAATAGACGAGTCAAGAGCAGATATTTTATTAGCAGGTGCATTAATAATTGAATTTGCAATTAATTTTTTGGATATCAAAGATATAACACTCTCCTCTTATGCACTTAGAGAAGGAATTGTTTTTGATACAGTCCAAAAGCGAAATTCAATCGAACAATACCACCATTTAAGTGATTTGCGTTACCAAACTGTTCAAAATGTCTGCTTCAAATATAATGTAGATATGAAGCACGCCAGACACGTAAAAAAGATTTGTATCGACTTATTTAATGACCTGCACCCATTACATAATTTAGGCTATAAAGAATTAGAACTTTTGGAAGCAGCTGCATATCTGCATGATGTTGGATTTCATATTTCACACGATAGTCATCACAAACATAGTTATTATATAATCAAAAATTGTATGATGCCTGGTTTTACAAATAATGAAACTGAGTTACTGGCAAACATAGCTCGATATCACAGAAAAAGTCATCCCAAAAAGAAACATACAAATTATAGTTCACTATCTGAATATAGCAAAAATGTAATTTGGACTTTATCCTCAATTTTGCGAATTGCAGAAGGAATAGATAGACGTCAAAATCAATGTGTGAGTGGAGTAAGAGCATTTTTTGACGATCATAGTATAGATATTGAACTTATCCAAAAATCAAAAGATATAGTTCCAGATATTGAATTATGGGGCTCTGACCGTAGAAAAGGAATGTTAGAAGAAAAATTTGTTCGCACAGTAACAATCAAAATTGTAAATAAATAATTAACCAAAAACTGACTCCCTCATTAACAGTAAGTCAAGTGTCTCACTTGACCTTTTTTTTGCACTCTTTTAGCCATTTTTCACCAAAAACTTCACGGTATTTCACGATTTTTGCCTTTTTTTCTTTTCTTGCTTCTCTCCAAAATTTATTTTGGGGAGGCTGGGAGGGGTTTCTTCAATGAACTTCTTCAAATCAAGAACTATTTACAATTAACAATCTATCATTATCTAATGACGCATTTATTGCGTAATTATTGTTTATCAAAAAAAAACACGTTGCCTGCAACGTCTCAAC
>JBEICW010000040.1:0-12656 GCA_040383785.1 Ignavibacteria bacterium
ATTTAAAAATTTATTTAGTTTAAATAATTCTGATAATTATTTAATTATCAATTGCATACCAAATCATTTTAAACTATTTGTTCCTCTTTAATCCAATCATAACCTTTTTCTTCTAATTCAAGGGCTAATTCTTTTGTACCTGTTTTTACAATTTTACCATCATATAATACATGAACAAAATCAGGAATAATATAATCCAACAATCTTTGATAGTGAGTTATTATTAAAAACGCATTTTGGTCATTATGTAATTTATTTACGCCATTAGAAACTATTCTAAGTGCATCAATATCAAGCCCAGAGTCAGTTTCATCTAAAATAGCTAATTTGGGGTCTAACATTGCCATTTGGAATATTTCATTACGCTTTTTCTCACCACCACTAAAACCTTCATTTACCGAACGAGATAAAAAGCTTTTGTCAATTTCAACTAAAGCTGCTTTCTCTTTCATCAAATTTAAAAAGTCCATTGCATCTAACGGCTCTATTCCTCTATGTTTACGGACTTCATTTACTGAAGCTTTCATAAAGTTAGCGTTTGATACACCTGGGATTTCTACGGGATATTGAAAAGCTAAAAATACGCCTTCTCTTGCTCTTTCTTCTGGTTCCATATCTAAAAGGTCTTTACCTTCAAAAATCACCTCACCTTCAGTAATTTCATACTCACTTCTACCTGCAAGTACCGATGCCAATGTGCTTTTACCAGCACCGTTTGGTCCCATAATTGCATGAATTTCACCTGGCTTAATTTCTAAATTTAAACCTTTTAATATTTCATTTCCTTCAATATTAGCATGTAAGTTACTAATTTTTATCATAGTTATTTAATTCTTTTAATAATATTTATTTAATTTTTAAATTTTGTTTTGAATTTTATTTTGATTTAATCAAAAATACTACCCAACACTACCTTCTAAGCTAATTGCAAGTAATTTTTGAGCTTCCACTGCAAATTCCATTGGCAATTGATTCAATACTTCTTTTGCGTAGCCATTTACAATCAAAGCCATCGCTTCTTCTGTATTCATACCACGTTGTTTGCAATAGAACAAAATATCTTCTGATACTTTTGATGTAGTTGCTTCGTGTTCCACAACTCCACTACTGTTATTTATTTCAATATATGGAAAGGTATGGGCTCCACATTTATCACCCAAAAGTAAAGAATCGCATTGTGAGAAATTTCTTGCACCCGTTGCTTTTTTACCAATACTAACCAAGCCTCTGTAACTATTATTACTAAATCCGCCAGATATACCTTTAGATATAATTTTGCTTTTAGTATTTTTTCCAATATGTATCATTTTAGAGCCGGTATCAGCTTGCTGATGATTTGCTGTTACAGCTACAGAATAGAACTCACCAATTGAATTATCTCCTTTCAGTATGCAACTTGGGTACTTCCAAGTAATTGCAGATCCAGTTTCTACTTGAGTCCAAGAGATTTTAGAATTTGCACCTTCACATATACCACGTTTAGTAACAAAGTTGTAAATTCCACCTTTACCATTTTTATCGCCAGGATACCAATTTTGAACAGTAGAGTATTTTACTTCAGCATCTCGATGAGCAATAATTTCAACTACAGCAGCGTGTAATTGGTTTTCATCTCTCATTGGTGCAGTACAACCTTCTAAGTAACTTACGTAACTGCCTTCATCTGCTACAATTAGAGTTCTTTCAAATTGACCAGTCGAAGCAGCGTTAATTCTAAAATATGTAGATAATTCCATCGGACATCTTACACCTTTGGGAATATAACAAAACGAACCATCACTAAAAACTGCTGAATTTAATGCAGCAAAATAATTGTCAGTAGTTGGAACTACTGTGCCCAAGTATTTTTTTATTAATTCTGGGTGCTCTTTTACAGCCTCACTAAAAGAACAGAAAATAATTCCTAGTTCACCTAATTTTTCTTTAAATGTGGTTGCAACAGAAACGCTATCAATCACCGCATCTACAGCAATCCCAACTAATCTTTCTTGCTCTTTAAGTGAAATACCTAACCTTGAAAATGTATCTAATAATTCGGGGTCAATCTCATCTAAACTCTTTGGAGCAACTTTTTGCTTTGGTGCTGCATAATAATAATGATTTTGGTAATCTATTTTGGGATAACCAACTTTAGCCCACTCTGGTTCTTTCATGGTCAACCAGTATCTATAAGCTTTTAATCTCCATTCCAATAGAAATTCTGGTTCATCTTTTTTAGCAGATATGAATCTAACTATATCTTCGTTCAAACCCATAGGAGCAAATTCTTGCTCTATATCCGAAACAAATCCGTATTTATATTCACTTGATGTAACTTCTTCTATAAGTAATTGATCTTCTGTCATTTATCTAAACCTAAAATATATTTCAATTTAAAATTAATATCATTTTACAACATCATTAATAATTGATGTTATTTTTTCAAAAGAAGTATTCCAATTCAATTTTGTTTTAAATTCATTCAATGAATTTAGTGCTAATTTTTTATAAGTAATTTCATTAAAATTATCTAAAATAGTTTTTGCATATAAATTTACATTGCTGCCCTTTTCTAATAAAAAGCCCGTTTGTCCATGTCTAATAATATACTGTGGACCATCAATCTTATTAGTAATACAAGGCAAACCATAAGCTGCGGCCTCTGCAAAAACTAACCCAAAAGCCTCTGAGTTTGTAGGCATATAAAAAAAGTGAGAACTACACATTATTTCTTGAAATAACTCAAAACTTTCATTAGTATTTTTATCTACAAACCCATAAATTTTGACATATTTTGAAATATCTTTTTCTATTTTTGGATTAGCTCCAATTATAGATAATGTACACTTAATGTTGTGATTTTCATTTATAACTTTCACAGTTTCCAAAACTAAATCCAAACCTTTTCTTTTGTAGTCAACTCCAATAAAAACCAATTTTAATTCATTAAACTCTTTGTTTTCAATTGAATAATTAATTTTCTCAAAATTAATTTTTGAAATATCAATATTTGCACCAAAGGGTATTATTTCAATTCTTTCACTTTCAATAAAATAGTCATCAATTAATGAACTTTTAACCCAATCAGTTGTTACAAGAATCTTATCACAATTTTCAAATATTTTTTTTTCTATAATAAAATATTCTTCAATTTTTCTTTTACTATAAGATTTATACCAATCTGAACTATTTAGTAAATTTATAAAAGTTGCATCGATATAGATTATTTTTTTTACTTTGGACTTTACAAATGCTAAGTTCATAGATCCAGGTGAGAAAATACAATCTAATTTATTTTTTTCAATGTACTCATCAATTTCCGAACCTAAAGCTTTTAGAATAGTTAAATCTTTATGTATTTCATAACTTGAATTTGTTAATCTACCTTTAATTTTTTTTAAATTAATAATTAATGAGTTTAAATTTAATTCTGTTTTAAAAGGAATTAAATCGTCATATTTAAGTTTTAGATTTTTATAAAGATTATATATTGTGCCAGACCATGCCTTTTTGTTATTATAATCCTCAATACTTACAAAACCCAATCTCATCAATATTTCCTGACTTTTCTATAAATTAAATTCTAACTTAAAAATAATGTATAATAAACTATTGTTTGTAAATTGTATTAATATTAACAAACTCAGTTTTGATAGTTTTTAAGTCAGAAAGTTTGGTATTTTCAAATAAATCATCAATTTTATTCTGAATTTTAACCAATGGTGAACGTATGCTGCAATTATCTAATCTCTCACAATTTTCGTGTCCGTCAATCCCGTCCATACACTCTACCAACTTTGGCGAACTATCCAAAGCATAAACCACATCGTTCAAACTAATCATATTTGCAGGTTTGGATAATGTATAGCCACCTTTAATGCCTTGCTGGGAAATAATCAAGTTTTTCTTCATTAGAATTTGCATCGTTTTAGATAAAAATTCAAAAGATAAACTCAGATTGGCTGAAATTTCCTTAGCCGGTACAGTCATCCCCTCTCTATCTGCTAAATATTGCATAGATAGAATACCGTATTCTACTTTTTTTGACAGTCTAAACATTTATTTTTTGTTTGTTAAGTTATATTTACAAAATTAACAAATAAAATTGAGAAAATGTATCAAAATACGACAATAATTATCTTATTAAGTTATTTTTAATAAAAAAATTTCAAATTCACTATTAATTTGTGGATAATTTGCAAAAATTAAAAGATATTAAACCAAAATCCGTTTATACAAATTAAAGATAAATTAATGAAAATATAAATTATTAGGAATAAGCAAAATGAATTTAGAAGCAAAAATTACCGAAGAAATGAAAGCTGCAATGAAAAGTGGTGATAGATTGAGATTAGATACTGTTAGGTCTATTAGAGCAAGTATATTAGAATTTAAAACAAGTGGTGCTAATAAAGAGATGGATGAAACAGATGAAATCAAATTATTAAATTCACTTGCTAAAAAACGCAAAGACTCAATCAATATGTATGAGCAAGCTGGTAGAACAGAATTGGCTGACAAAGAAAAAGCAGAATTAGCTGTAATAATGGAGTTTTTACCAAAACAGCTAACAGAAGATGAAGTAAGAGCAATAGTGCAAGATTTGATTACCAAAACGGGTGCAAGTGGAAATGATGGACTTAAATTAGTGATGAGCCCAGTTATGAAAGAACTTAAAGGCAAAGCCGATGGCAACTTAGTACAAGCAATTGTCAAAGAAATGTTAGGAATTGCCTAATTTATCTCAGCAATATAATTATAAATATATTAAGAATATAAAACAAATAAAATCATAAAGTAAAAATAAAAAATGACTGTAAATTTTGACGAAAGATTAGAAGAAACAAAAAGACAACAAGTAATAAATGATTCGATAAATGAATTAGAATTTACATCTCTATTAAATATAGTAGCAAAATACTGTTATTCAGATTTGGGTAGAGATATCATTTCTAATTTAAAACCAAGTTCAGATGTTAATCAAATTAATTTTAATCTAAATCTTATCCAAGATTTTCAGAATTTATTAAATTCCGGTGAGGAAATTCCTTTTCATGGACTTTATGACACAAATAAATCAGTAAATAAATCTAAAATTCAAGGTGCTATATTAGGTACTGAAGAATTATTGAATATCAAAGATAATATCAAAACATTTAGAGTTGTAAAAAATTATTTTAGAGTAAATGATAGCAATAACTCTAATAATTCCAATATTTTAGAACTATTAAATAATGTGTTTGATAATAGAATTTTAGAAAAACATATCGAAGATGCTATTGATGATAATGGAAATATCAAAGATAACGCTACAAAAGAACTATCGAGAATTAGAAGTGAAATTAGAGCAAAATCTGGTTCATTACGTAATCGTATCCAAAAAATACTCAAAAAGACAATTGAAGATGACATAGTAAATGAAGATTTTTACACAATTAGAGATGGTAGATTTGTAATACCAATTAATGTGTCTCATAAAAAACGATTACCTGGGATTATCCATGGATTATCTCAAACTGGAACTACTGTATTTATCGAACCACAAGAGATAATTGAAACTAATAACGACTTGTCTATTCTGAGAAATGAAGAACAGCGCGAAATCTATAAAATATTAGAAGGACTTACAGCAGAAGTTGGTTCTGATGCGGAAAGAATTTTGGAATCAACTGAAATTTTCGCAAGTTTTGACTCTATGATTGCAAGAGCAAGGTATGCAAATGAATTTGGTGGATTTAAACCCATAATTAATAGTCAAAAAAGTAAGTTGATTTTTCATAAAATCTACCACCCATTAATTGTAAAAAATCTTGGTAAAAGTAATACAACTCCCCTTTCAGCTAATTTTAGCATTGAAAAACGCGGTCATTTGATTTCTGGTCCGAATGCGGGTGGTAAAACTGTTGCCCTTAAAAGTATTGGGTTGAATTTACTTATGGCATTAAGTGGGATATTTCCACTTGGTGAATGTGAAGTATGTTATTTAGATGTATTTACATCAATTGGCGACCATCAATCAATTGAGAATAATTTATCTACTTTTAGTTCTCAAATCAAACAACTCAAGGAAATTGTTGATTATGCAACTACAGATAGTTTGGTATTGATTGATGAAATTTGCTCTGGTACCGACCCGCAAGAAGGTGGTGCATTAGCTCAAGCGATTTTAGATACTTTTATAGATAGAAACTTATATTTCATAGTAACTACTCACCAATCTTCATTAAAAACTTATGCACTAAATAAAGCAGAAATTGAAAATGCATCTTTAGAATTTGATGCTATCAAATTAAAACCAACTTATAAATTTCTGTCTGGAGTTCCTGGAAATAGTTATGCATTCCACCTTTCAAAAAGTTTTGGAATGCCTGATTTTATTATCAATAATGCAAAGTCATATCTTGGCGATAGACAAAATGAATTAGAGCAAAGCATAGAAATTATCTCAAAATATAGAAATGAAGCTATTCAACTCAAAGATGTACTAGAAAAAGATAAACAAAAACTAAATAATATTATCAAAGATTATCAACTCAGAAGTGATGAATTAAAAGCTAAAAAGAAGAAAATTGTAGAAGATGCTAAAATCGAAGCGGCATTTGTACTTAATAATGCAAATAAATTAGTTGAAAATACCATTCGTGAAATTAGAGAAAAAGAAAATGATTACACAGAAGTTAAAAAAACTTTTGAAAATGAAAAAAATAATTTAAATAAAGAAGTTAAAGAAATTCATGCAAAAAATGCAGAAGACGAAAACAAAACGAACAATATTCAGCAAAACAAACACATATCTCAGGCAACAAACTCATTAGTCAAAGACGAAGATTTAAAAATTGGCGATAAAGTAAAATATTCAAATGATAATTCAGATGACGAAAATTATGGAATTATTTTAGAAATTGATAAAAACACTAAAAATGCCTTAGTTGAATTTAATGGCTTAAAATTTAAAATAAAATTAGGTAAATTAAACAAATTTGAGGGTAAGATTGCTAAAAAACGTGCGGCGAATTTAGAACACATTAGATTTGACGCCAAAACACAAATTGATGTGCGAGGATTTAGAGCTGATGAAGCTATAAAAACTGTTGACTCATTCATTTCTGATGCAATTTTGACAAATGTTCACCAACTTACTATACTTCACGGAAAAGGGACTGGTGCCTTACGTAGTTCACTTCAAGAATTTCTGAAATACCATTACCAAGTGAACTCATTCCGAGATGGTAGAATAGAAGAAGGTGGTGCTGGAGTAACAATTGTAGAATTATAACGGATAAAATAGTTACATATATTTTTTTAAATATTAAAGTCAAGCTATTTCGTTTGACTTTTTTTTTGCACCATTTCCCACATTCTTCATCAAAAAACTTCGCGATATTTCATGGTATTTGTTTATTTTTTTATTTTCTTATAGTTTTTTTAACATTTAATGAGGAAAGACTTATTTTGAGGTTTCTTAAGAGAACTTCTGAAATAATTAACTATTAATATCTTATAATCAAGCACTACAATTAGACGCATTTGTTGCGTAATTATTACGTTGATTTGAATTTAATATTTATTGTCATTTTATGATTTATATTAACTTGTTTATGAATGTTTTATATTTTCATAACATTGTAGTTTATACAACATTTTGGTATAATCAATATCAAATTACAGATTTATTTTTAACAGATAGAACATCTTTTGGTCGCCACATTAAAAATAATTACAGTTCTATTGAGTTAGATGAAAATTCAACTTGTAAGAATTGCACCATTTCAAAATTAGGGTCAAAAAGTAGTAAATAGACAAGTTGATATTTACAATTAAAACACCTTCTTAAACCAAAGTAGGAGTTTTTTTTACTAATCATTAATTTTTTGTTTATTCAATTCATCAAACTTTGCTTTCATTGTTGGATTGTTGTAAGTCAATTTTTTAATTGTTAAGTCTTCAGTTTTATTATTAGCCAATCTTAAGTTGTTTTCAGATGCTAATAAAGCTTCTTTAGTTTTTTCTAATTCTTTGATAGTTTTATCAATACCTTCAATAGCAGCTTTAAACTTACGACTCGCTAAATCATAATTTCTTGCAAAACCATCTTTAAAACTATTTACTTTTTCCTCAAAATTAGTAATGTCAATATTTTGATTTTTAATCAATGCTAATTCAGCTTTAAATTGCATGGATTTCATTGCTGAATTTCTAAGAAGTGTAATAATTGGAATAAAAAATTGTGGTCTTACTACATACATTTTATTGAATTTATGCGATACATCAACAATTCCAGTATTATAATAATCGTTATCTGCTTCTAATAGCGAAACAAGTATTGCATATTCACATTTCTTTTCTGTACGATCTTTATCTAATTCTTTGAAAAAGTCCTCATTTCTTTTTTTTGTTGCTGTTTCATCACCTTCATTTTTCATTTCAAACATAATTGAAATAATTTCAATACCCAATTCATCATATTCTTTATATACAAAATCTCCTTTACTACCTGATTTTGAGTCATTATCTTTTTCAAAATATGCTTTCTGAAATGCAGTGGCTCTTAATTTGTTAAATTCATTTTCACAATGCTGTTCTAATGATTCACCTAACATTTTAGTAGATAATTTTAACTTCATATCTTTTCTAAGAGCAATTTCTTCATCTTTATGCTTAATAATAGTTTCTTTTTCTTTTAACTCAACCTGAAATTTTTCTTGTAAAGATTTTTCTAGAAGCTGTTTTTCTGTCTCTTTCAATTTTATTTCATTTGCCAATTCATCTCTTTCTTTTTCTAACTTTTGAACTGCAGAATTAACTGCAAGCTGCTTCTCTAATTCTGATTTAGCTATTTGAGCTTTCAAATTCAATAATTCATTTTCGAAAGTTGATATTTTACTTGTATTTTCATTTTCAAGTTTTTGTTTGATTTCAGTAATTGCAAGTTGTTTTTCTAAATCATATTTAGCAATTTGTGCTTTAAGATTAACTAATTCATTTTCATAAGTTGATAATTTACTTGAATTTTCTTTTTCGATTTGAGCTTTTAATTCAAAGTATTGTTGATCTTTTTTATGTAACTCATTTTGAAATGAATTTTTTAAAGTTTCCTGCATTAATTTCAGAGAATTTTGTTTGTCATTTTCAGCTAAAATCAGTCTATTATTTATCTCTTTCTCAAATTCATGGTCACGAACTTGTTTTAGAATATTATCAAAACTTGCTTCATCTATTTTGAAAGCTTTATTACAATTAGGGCAAATTATATCATTCATTATATTTATTCTCTTGGACTAAATTGGTAAAATATGTAGCAAATTATGAAGTAAAATATACTATAAAATATGCCTTAAAATATTATTAATAATTCGAAATTACTTGACGATTTCGTAAAAATATTATTATTTATCTTTAATTGTAATAAAATCGAATATTATTAGTTTATAAAATTTTAAAAAAATAAAATTTTAAGAATAAATATTTTAGCTCCAAAAATACTTGAAGTTTTTATTTAAATTGCATGTATTACAATATAACTTACTTTTTTCATCAAATAACAAATTTAATAAAAAGTTTAAAGTAAAGTTATTGAATTGTTATTTTTTGTATAAATCAAATTGTATTATGTACCAATAATTTGAAAATAAATTAAAGCGATTGCCGCAACTGTCATAATAATTAATGCTGTAAAGCCAAGAATATTTGTTTTTCTATCATTTACATTTTCACCCATTATTTTTGTATTATTTGAGATATGTAGGATGATTACAATTAAGACAGGTGCAGTTAATCCATATAGAATAGCTGTATAAATCAATGATTGAATTGGAGTAATACCTATGTAATTGAGCGATAAACCTAGTATTAATGAAATAGCAATAATAACATAAAAAGCTTTTGCTTCATGAAATTTTTTATCAAGCCCTTGGTCCCAACCAAAAGTTTCTGTTACAATATAAGAAATTGACCCACTCAAGACTGGAATCGCTATTAGCCCTGTTCCAATTACTCCAATAGCAAATAGAAGATAAGCCAAATCCCCAGCTAGTGGCTTTAATGCCATTGCAGCTTGTTCAACAGTATCAATTTGATGAATACCACCTTTGAACAAAACCGAACCAGTAGTTAAAATAATAAAATACATAACTAAACCAGAAATAGTCATACCCAAATTCACATCTTGGTTCATAGTATGGACAAATTGTTTATTTACTATTAAATGTTGCCTTTTATTTTTCATTTCCTCCACCTCTACTGATGCTTGCCAAAAGAATAGATATGGAGAAATAGTGGTACCAAGTATACCTACAATAATAGCTATAAAATCTTTATTAAATTTAATTGTAGGTATAAAAGTCGCTTTAATAATTTCTATAAAGTCCTGTTTATATAAAAAAGGTACAATAAAATAAACTAACATTACAATACACAAATATTTAAGCATTGCAGAAATTTTTTGATATGGTAAGTAAATTATTAAGCCTAATAAAATAATTGTAAAAAGAACACTGAAAAAATTAGCATCTATATTTGGAAAAAGTAGATTACCAACTGCACCCATTCCGGCAATATCAGCACCAATATTCATAACAATAGCTGGAAAACTAAATACCAACATTACATATAAAATCGGTTTCGGGTAGTGTTTTTTAAGTGTTCCAGTCAAACCTTGAGAAGTAACTAATCCAATTCTAGCACACATTTGCTGAATTGAAGCCATTAAAGGAAAAGCAATAATTGCAGTCCATAAAGTTAATAGTCCAAAAGCAGCACCTGCTTGAGAATATGTTGCAATGCCAGATGGGTCATCGTCACTTGCACCAGTTACTAGTCCCGGTCCTAGTTTTTCCCAGCTATTAAAAATCTTTGAATAAAAAGTTTTATATTTTATCATTGTTTTAGCTGTTGTTGAATTGTTGGAATTAGTATTACTAAGATTAGTAACATGGCTGTTGATATATTAAATAATATAAAAAGTAATTTGTAAAATTTTTGATCTAAATAACAATACAAATTAGTAATTAAACAGAAGATGCTAAAAAAAATCCGTATTGATTTATTTTTCATTCTTGTCTTATGTCTGATTATCAATTTTTAAATGAGTCTATTTAATATTATATTGAAAATTATAATATTTTTAAATGACGCAACATATACAATATATTGTTTTACGACCCTACAGACCTTAATATTTTAGTGAATCAGATCTTTATTTAATTCCAAAAACTTCAATTTTTATTATTTTAACTTAATTATAATAAAATCACTGATTATTAGTTTATACTTAGTCAAATAATGCAATTTAATAATAATATTTTAGTTTAAAATACTAATGGCAAAGAAATCAAATACCACCTCTAAAAATTCAAAAAATCAGCAAAATATTAGCAATTCTTTTATCAATTACGACATCACTGGTCTTGAAAAAAGTGAGTTATTGAATTTATATGTTAATTTACTCAAACCTCGCTTGATTGAAGAGAAAATGCTTCTTTTATTACGCCAAAATAAAATCTCAAAATGGTTTTCTGGTATAGGTCAGGAGGCAATTTCGGTTGGCTCTACTTTGGCTATGACTGATGATGAGTATATTTTGCCAATGCATAGAAATTTGGCTGTTTTTACTTCGCGAAATATGACTTATGAGTCACTGTTTTTACAGTTTCAAGGCAAAGAGGGCGGCTATACCAAAGGTCGTGATAGGTCTTTTCACTTTGGCAGCAAGGCACATAAAATTGTAGGTATGATTTCTCACCTTGGACCTCAATTAGCTATAGCTGATGGAATTGGACTTGCTCATAATTTGAACAAAGAGAATAATGCTGTTTTGGTATTTAGTGGTGATGGTGGTACAAGTGAAGGTGATTTTCACGAAGCGTTGAATGTGGCATCGGTTTGGGATTTGCCAGTAATTTTTGCTATTGAAAATAATGGCTGGGGACTTTCTACTCCTTCCAGCGAACAATTTAAGTTTAATTCGTTTGTAGATAAATGTGCTGGTTATGGTTTTGAAGGCATTTCTATTGATGGAAATAATGTAGTTGAAGTATATAAAACATTCAAGTCTGTTGCCGAAAAAGTGCGTCAAACTAAACGCCCATACTTAGTGGAGTGTAATACTTTCCGTATGCGTGGACACGAGGAGTCCTCTGGCACAAAGTATATACCTCAGCATTTATTCGAAGAATGGGGCAAAAAAGACCCATTGAATAATTATGAGATATTTTTGCTTGAAGAAGGAATTATCTCCGAAGATGAGAAAAATAACTATAGAAATCAAATCAAAAAAGATATTAATGATGCAATTGATATTGCTTTTGAAATGCCAAAAATTTCAGTAAGCACAGAAAAAGAATATGTAGATTTATATGCACCATACTCCACTATTGATGTGAAACCAAATTTTGACAAAACAACCAAAAAACGCTTTGTAGATGCAATTAGTGATGGTTTAGGTCAATCGCTTGATAAATATGAAAATCTTATCCTTATGGGTCAGGATATTGGCGAATACGGTGGTGTATTCAAGGTAACTGAGGGTTTTATCCACAAATATGGAAGCGATAGAATACGCAATACTCCATTATGCGAATCTGCGATAATTGGCTCTGCTCTTGGGCTATCTATCAAAGGCTATAAAGCAATGGTAGAAATGCAATTTGCAGACTTTGTGAGTGTTGGGTTCAATCAAA
>JBEICW010000041.1:0-12438 GCA_040383785.1 Ignavibacteria bacterium
AACATTTGTAAGAGCTTGAATTGCCAAGTCTTCTCTGAGAGATGATTTAATCCCTGCATAAATTAATGGCAATTCTACATTTTTAAGTGCCGAAGAACGAGCCAATAAATTAAAAGTCTGAAAAACGAAGCCGATTTCTTTATTTCTAATTTCAGATAATTCGTCATCATCCATAATGCTAACATTGTTGTTATTAAAATCATAATCGCCAGTAGTAGGTGTATCTAAGCAGCCCAATATATTCATAAGAGTAGATTTGCCCGAACCAGAAGGACCCATTATAGCAACATAATCATTTTTGAAGATTTTTAGCGAAACTGATTTTAATGCAAAAATTAGTTCCGAACCCATACTATAAACCTTAGAGATATTGTTTATATCAATTATAACATTATCTTTTGGATTAGAGTTTTGAGTAATATTTGAATTATTTTGTTCCAATTTTTTATCTTAATTTTTGTTTTATTTTAATTTAAGTAATTCTAATAAATAGTTGATTTTATAATCATTTACCATTAACCATTAACCACTAACCATTATTCTTAATATTTCTTTGCAGATTTATTTTTATTAACTTCAACTGTTTGTAATTTGATTTTAGAACTATCTTTAAGTAATTTACTAACAGCAGTATAACTGCCGCTAATTATCTCTTCATTGTCATCAAGACCACTTTTTACTTCTATAAATCCATTATCACTTATACCAGTTTTAATATTTTTTTGCTTTGCAATATTTCCTTTTTTAGAAAAAACTACAGATTGAATATCGGCTTCATTCACTTCTTTTTCGATTTCTTCTTTTTCAATGCCCCATTTTCCATCTTTTACATCAGTTTCTTTCTCTATTGCACGAACAGTAACAGCACCCAATGGAATACTTAATACATTATATTTTGTTTCTGTTTTAATATCAACCGAGCAACTCATACCTGGACGTAATTTAATATCCTTATCAAATAATCTTACTTTCACTTGAAATTTAGTTACTTGGTCTTGCGTGCCAGTTGATGTAACGATAGCAGAGTGTCCAATTTCAATTACTTGCCCTTTGAATAATTTATTTGGAAAAGCGTCAATTTCTATTTCGCAAGTGTCATTTAAGTCAATCAATACAACATCATTTTCATCAACTTCCACAACTGCATTCATAATTGACAAATCAGAAATTATCATTAATTCAGTCCCTTGGAACTGCATTGTTCCTAATACTTTTTCTCCTTTTTCTACATTTAATTTAGTAACTACTCCATCAATTGGCGAAAATAATGTAGTTCTTTCGGCATTACGAGAAGTTTGTTTGTAATTTGCTTCAGATTGTTTTAATCTTGTATATGCTGATTCTAAATTTGATTTAGCTTGCTCAAAAGAAGTTTTTGAGATTTCTAATTCTTGTAAAGGAATAAATTTTTTCTCAAATAATTCTTGCTTACGTTTAAAATCTTGCTCTGCTCTCACTAATGCAGTTTTACTGAAGTCAATATCTACTCTTGAGCCATCAACTTGAGCTTTTAATTGTTCTAATTGAGATTCAATAATATCTGGTTTGATTTTCGCAATCATCATTCCATTTTTTACTTCATCACCTTCTTTGATATTTAATTGGATTAATTCACCACTAAGCTCCGAAGATACTTTAACTTCAGTTTCAGGTTGAATTTTTCCAATTGCGTTAACAGTTTGGGTAATATCTTTTCTAATTACTTTTGTAGTTGTAACTTCGATAGTGTCATCTTTTTTATTGAAAAAGACAAAATAAACTGTTACACCAGCTAAAATCAACATAATTGGAAGAATGATTAATATTTTTTTATTCTTCTTTTTCTTTTTCATCTGTTCCATTTATTGAGCCTAAAATTGTTTAAAATTAATTTCTAAATAGGGGATTTTGTAACATTTATCTAATGTTAATAGTTATTGTTATTAGTTTGATTATCTGAAATAATATCTTCTACATGATAAACAGTTGTATTGCAAATCAAATCATAAAGTGTTTGTCTTTTTTCGCCAAGAGCGAAGAAATAAGAAACAAAAACAACAAAACCAACCAAACTTGCCAAACCGTTAATTACACTTAAAGCAGTTAAAAATCCTAAAAATTGTAAAATAGAACTTGAGTTTTTCAAAACGCTTCTTTTTAAAAGTGTCATTCTATCACAATTTGTTCTATCAAGGTTAGCAATTTTAATACTAAATAATAATTTACCAGGACTTGCAGCCAAAAGAGTTTCAAATGTTATCAATAATATTGCTAATAAAATACTTGTATAACCCATAACTTGACTAAGATTAGAATTTTTACTAACTTCATCAATATATTCCATAATTGCAGTAAAATCACCTGATTGTGCTATTGCCATATATTCAGACATGTATTTACCAAAATCTGCCACAGTAAATAATATTATCAAAGATATCATACCTAAAAATAGAGCATCTATAATGTATGCTCCCAATCTCTTCATAAATGATACTCTAAGACCCAAATCATAACTTTGACCATAATAAGCTTTCATCATATCATCATATTCTTTTGTACCCTGAGGAGGGAAGTTAGGTTGTTGATTGTTTGGATTATAGTTATTGTTCTGGTTGAAATTATCCTGATTTGAATTATTTAGATTATCATTTTGATTCTGATTATTATCTGGTTGATTTTCAGAATTATTATTTTGTATATCATTATTCATAATTGCCCCTTTTAGAATATTTTGGTTTAAAATTAAATTTAGTTTTATATTTTTTTTAAAATCTTAAATCATTCAAATTTTCCTAATGCAAATAAAATATCTTTTTCAGCAGCAAGATAGTTATAAGTTGCATTAATTTGATTGATTTTAGCATTTGTAAATTGTAAATTGGCTATTGTTAGGTCATTTATGTTCAATACACCAGAATTGTATCTTTCAAGTGCACTTTTATAATTTAGTTCAGCTGATTTTAATGACTTTTCAGTTATTTTGATTTGTTTTACTGCAGCATTAAGATTTTGCAAATTTGAATAAATGGTAGATTTGATATTTTGCTCCATTTGAAATAGTTCCATTTGTCTCATTTCAAGTTGGAGTTTTTGTTGTTCTATATTTGCATTATTTTGGAATTTATCAAAAATTGGAATGTTTAAATTTAAACTTGCAGTTGCTTGACCTCTTTCTCCAAAGTTGGTAAATTCACTATTTAACCAAGACCAACCAGTATTTGCATTTAAACTTGGTAAATATCCAGAATAAGCAATATCAATAGCATACTCTGCAGAATTAATACTTGATTGAGAAGCTATATAATCTTTTCTATTTCCAAGTGCTAAATTAACATTATTTTCTAAACTCGAATACTGCAATTTAAAAGAATTTATATCATTGTCATTTATTTCAGATTTAATACTTTGATAATCAATTTCAATATTTTCAATTGGATTAATACCAATAACTCTAAGTAAGTTTGTTTTTGCAATATTAAAATCATTTTCGGCTCTGATAAAATCCAATTCTCTTGTACCTACTTCCGCTTCTTGTGAGTAAACATTATCTATAGTTAAAACTCCATAATCAAAAAGTCCTTTTATCCTTTCTAATTCACTTTTGCCCATCTCTAAATTTTGTTCTCTAATTTTTACAATTTGTTGAGTTTGTAATAAATTCAAAAATGCTTTATAAATATCATATTTTACTCTTTCAGCGGTTCTTTCGATATTTAATTTAGTTATATCTAATTCGTTGTAAGCTCTATCTACCGAATTTTCACGTGCAAGTCCATCAAATAAGTTTAAACTTGCATTTGCATTCATACTAAAAGTATTTGGTTGCGTAATTAACCTACCACCAATTACAAAAGCTTGGACATTTGAGATTTGTCTATTATATCCCATATTAAAATTTACAGAAGGGAGATAATTACCATTTTCACTTTTTATATTGGCTTCGGCAGATTTTATTCTGTAGTTATTTGTTTTCAATTCTACATTATTTTCAATAGCAAGTTTGTAACAATCTTCAAGATTAATTTTCTGTGCAAAATTACCTGTCTGATTAATTTTATTTTGTGAAAATGATATAGAACTGCCAAAAATTAAAATCAAAAGCAGTAAAAATGTGTTATCTAATGTAAATTTCATAAAATTGAAAATAGTTGGAAAAATTATTTAATTTAACGAAAATATTAATAAAAAGTTTCAAATATATATAATTTTTTAAATAAATTAACTATTTGTAAAAATAACTTTGACTAAATTAATAAAATATTATTAAATATTTGATTTTTTAATAAAAAAAATACTAAAATTAAAAATCTTTGTGTAAATTGTAATTTACTACAAAACAATAATTAATTTTAATTTAAAAGGTCATAATATGAATTGGTACTCTAAACCAATTGATGAAATTATAAAACATTTTGATTTAAATTTAGAAACAGGATTATCTGACAAACAAATCGCAGATAACGTAGCTAAATATGGTAGAAATGAAATGCCAAAACCAAAAGAAAAGTCACAATTTCTTTTGTTTATTGAGCAATTTAATAATCCAATTATTTTTATTTTAATTGGCGCAGCAATACTAAATGGCATATTAGCAGAGCCAAAAGATGCTATAGTTATTGGATTTGTGGTTTTTTTAAATACAATTATTGGTTTTGTGCAAGAGTCAAGGGCAGCAGATGCACTTAAAGCTTTACAAGATATGACAGCGCCGACAGCAAGAGTAGTAAGACATGGAAAACACGAAACAATTAACACAACTGAACTGACCGAAGGTGATGTGATTGTTTTAGAAAGTGGAGACAGAGTTCCAGCTGATGCAAGATTAGTTGAAACTAAAAATTTACTTGTAAACGAATCAATGTTAACAGGTGAATCATTAAGAGCAGAAAAAAATGCAAAAGCTATTTTTAATATTGACTCTTCACTTGGCGATAGAGTAAATATGGTTTACTCTGGTACTATTATTGAAAAAGGTAGAGGACTTGGAATAGTTTCTGGAATTGGTTCTAATTCAGAATTTGGTAAAATATCTAAAAATGTATTGGAAACTGAAACTGCTGATTCACCACTACAAGAAAAAATCGAACAATTTGGAAAAGGACTAAGTATTGCAATTTTGAGTATAATTGCTGTTATTTTTGTTGTTGGTTTATTGAAAGATATTAATTGGTTACAAATGTTACTTGCTTCAGTTGGTTTGGCAGTTTCTGCTATCCCAGAAGGATTACCAGTATCTGTAACTATAACATTGTCAATTGGATTGTACCAAATGGCAAAACAAAATGCAGTTGTTAAAAAATTAGCTGCTGTGGAAACATTAGGTTCTACAAATGTAATTTGTACAGATAAAACGGGTACACTTACAAAAAATCAAATGACTGTAACTAAATTCTTCGTTAATGGTGAAGACTATGAAGTAACAGGCTCTGGATATGCAATCGATGGAAATGTTACTTTTGATGACAAAGTTATTAAATCTAATTCAAACGAAGCTGTAAGATTGTTTTCATTAATTGGTCAATATTGTACTGAATCTAAAATTTTAAAAGATGGCTTAGATTGGAAAGTAACTGGCGACCCAACAGAAGCAGCTTTAATGATTTTAAATCATAAATTACTTTTTAATGAACTTAATTGGAACGTTAATATTGATTTGCCTTTTGAATCAGAAAATCAAATTATGGCTGCTACAATCAGACAAAATGGTAAAGTTTTGATGATAGTTAAAGGTGGCTCTGAAAGAGTTTTAGAAAAATGTAATAATATTATTGATGCAACTGGAAACATACAAACAGCAAACAAACAAGATTTAGAAGATGTAATTAGTAGATATTCTCATGAAGGATTGAGAGTATTGGGTTTAGCATACAAAGAAATAGATGATAGACACATTACATTGGCTGATTTACAAGATTTGAATTTTGTAGGTTTTGCTGGAATATTAGATACAGTTAAAGATGAAGTTCCTGGTGCAGTAAAAGAATGTCAAAATGCTGGCGTTAGAGTGGTAATGATAACTGGTGACCATATTGAAACTGCAACTGCAATAGGTAAAGCAATTGGATTAGCACCAGAAAAAAATGTACCTACTTCTATAAAAGGTGCTGAGTTGGAAAAAATGTCAGACGAAGAGTTATTTAATCGAGTGAATGATATTGATGTTTATGCTCGTGTGGCTCCTGAACACAAATATAGAATTGTTGAACAATTACAAAGACACAACAATGTAGTAGCAATGACTGGCGATGGTGTAAATGATGCTCCTGCTCTTAAAAAAGCTGACATTGGTATAGCTATGGGTATTGGTTCAGATGTTGCAAAAGAAGCTTCACACATCGTGCTTACAGATAATAACTTTACAAGTATAGTTAATGCAGTAAGACGCGGTAGAGTAATTCTTCAAAACTTACAACATATTCTCTTATATATATTAGCTACTAGTTTTGGTGGTTTATTAACCGTTGCGGTTTCTGTATTTTTAGGATTGCCATTACCTGTATCAGCGGCACAATTATTATGGATTAACTTAGTTACTGATGGTACGTCTACTTTTCCTTTAGCTTTTGAAAAAGAACATGGTAATGTTATGTTATACCCACCAAGAGCAAAAGATGAACCATTAATTCCTAAAAGTATGAGAATTAGAATAATTTTAGCAGGTTTTATGATGATGTTAGGAACAATATATGTATTTACTTCTAATTTCTCAAATCCTTTAAATTTAGAGACTATCGATTTAATGAAAACTTATGAATTTAAAAAAGCAATGACTATGGCTTTTTGTACATTAGCATTTTTCCAAATTTGGAATGTTCAAAACTCACGTTCTGAAGAACGTTCTTTATTTTTAGATTTACCAGAAAAAGGCAAAAGAATTATGAAAGGAATAGGTTTAACAACTAACCCAATTTTATTAGGTGTAATGCTGCTATCAATCACTTTGCAAGTTGGCGCTGTTGCATTGCCATTTATGAATTCATTATTAAATACAGTTCCATTAAATGCAAAAGAGTGGGCTATTGTTGTCGGAATACCATTTGGGATAATAATATTCGTTGAGTCAGTTAAATTTATAACTGCACAAGTACAAAGCAAAAAAGCTTAGAACATTTTTTAATTACTATTATAAGTAAATATTGATTAATTAATTACGTCTCATTTTTTAGAACAAAGACAATATCTTAAAATTTAATAATTAATCGTTATAAAATGTTAACTTATAAAACTCGTAAATTAGTAAGTCCACCTGACTTAAACCCAAGTAATACACTTTTTGGTGGACAGCTGCTTAGATGGATAGATGAAGAGCTTGCAATTTATGCAATGTGTCAATTAAGTTCTAATCATATCACAACTAAATTTATGTCAGAGATTGATTTTGTTAATCCTGCATTCAAAGGTGATATAATTGAAATCGGCTCAGAAGTAGTTTCAATAGGTAGAACTTCAATAACTCTAAGATGTGAAGTTAGAGTTAAAGACACTGAAGTTATTGTAATCAAGATTGATAAAATTGTTTTTGTTCATGTTGACCAAAATGGAAGACCTAAACCACACTATAAAAGTATGGAAAATATGAATATTAATGCTTAAAGATTACATAACAATTATGATAATAAATTATTTTTAATTAAATGCAATTTAAAAGCTAAAAAACTTCAAATTGCATTTTTTTTTTGTAACTTTTATACTTATTTTTGTGTTTTAGTGTCTATAGATTCCACATTTTTTAAAAAGGTTTGTAATGTTAAAAAAATTACTTGTATATTTGATTTTATTGTCAGTAATCATAATTGAAAGTTGTAGATATGATGAAACAACACCCACTCAAGAAATAGCTGTTGATAAGTATGAAAAAGAATTAGTTTATCGATGGATTGATGAAGTAATCAAACTTGGTCAAGTTTCTGTTGGGTTTTCACCTCCAGTGGCTGCTCGTGGATATGGATATACTGCTCTTGCATTATACGAAACATTATTACCTGGTATGCCTGAAAATATATCTATGAAAGGGCAAATAGTAGATTGGCAGGGATTAAATACAAAACCTGATCCAAATGTAAAGTTACATTGGGGATTAGTAGTAAACACTGTAATGGCTAATATGTGTTTAAAAATACCCGCAGAAAGCAATAGACAAGCATGGAAAGACGAAGTAGTTGCTCTAGAAGCATTCTATAATGATAAATACAAATCTGAATGTACAACTGCAGAATACAACGCATCAATTGCTTATGGTAAAGCTTGTTCAGATGAAGTTTATGCTTATTCAAAAACAGACCCAATTTATGCAACTATAAAAACAGAACCTAAAGAAGTACATAACAGCAATTTCCCAGTTGATTATGTACCACCGACAGGACCAGGTAAATGGAGACCAACATTTCCATTGAGTCAAGGGGCATTGCAACCATATTGGGGAGTTACAAGACCATTCTTGAAAAAAAATATAGATATAGCACCTCCTCCACCTAATGAGTTTTCAATGGATACAAATTCAATATATTATAAAGAAATGATGGAAGTATATACAACAGTTAAAGGTTTAACTCCAGAACAAAGAATTATAGGTTTATATTGGGATGACGCACCATTCAAAACACAAACTCCTGGTGGACATAGCATCAAAATATATAATCAATTAATGAAAGAAAACGAGTTTAAAATAAGTACATCTGTTGAGTCTTTTTTGAAAGTTTCGATGGCAGTTCATGACGCATTTGTAAATTGCTGGAAATATAAATATACATATAATACAGAAAGACCTATTAGTTATTTGAGAGATTCGTTAAGTTTACAAGATTTTACTCCAATTATTGCTACACCACCATTTCCAGATTATTGTTCAGGGCACTCTAATCAGTCTGGTGCTGCAATGACAGTTTTTCAAAACCAATTTGGTGCAAATTATACATTTACTGACAGTTCTCATGTAAAAAGAAGTGATATTGATGCTATAACTAGAGCCGCAAGAACATATAATAAATTTAGTGATATGTATAATGAAGTAGCAATGTCAAGACTTTATGCTGGAATTCATTTTAGAAAATCAATTGAAGAAGGAGTTAAGGTTGGACAACAAATTGGACAGAACATTTGGGATTTGAAATATAAAAAATAATATTTTGTCATATTTATGATAAAATGGATTTATTAATTGATAGAGTTGTCATCATTTGGCAACTCTATTTTATTTTTAAATATTATGTACAAATATATTTATAAACAATCAAAAAAAATAGTATTTTACTGATATAAATTCTTATATTTGCAGGTTGAGTTTTTAAATATAAAAATAAAATAATTTTTTTAATAATATAAATCTTGTCCTATTTACGGGAGAAATTATAATGTCTAAATCATTAGAAAAACAGTATGTTTATTATTTTGGTAGTGGAAAATCAGATGGCGAAGCAAGTATGAAAAATTTACTTGGTGGTAAAGGTGCTAATTTAGCTGAAATGGTAAATATAGGATTACCAGTACCTGCAGGATTTACTATTACTACAGAAGTATGCACTTATTACTACGCAAATAAAAGAAACACACCAAAAGAATTAAAAAAACAAATAGAAAATGCAATTAAAAATGTTGAAAAAGAAATTGGTGGTAAATTCGGTGATTTAAAAAATCCATTATTATTTTCAGTCCGTTCTGGTTCGAGAGCTTCAATGCCCGGTATGATGGATACTATATTAAATTTAGGACTTAATGATGATACAATAAAAGGATTGATATCCAAATCTAAAAATGAAAGATTTGCTTATGACTCATATCGTAGATTTGTAACTATGTATGGAGATGTAGTAATGGGTGTAAGAAATCAAGGCAAAGATGATATTGATCCATTTGAAGAATTATTAGAAGCTAAAAAACACAAAAGAGGTGTTGAACTTGATATGGATTTGACTGCGCAAGATCTGAAAGAATTAGTTGCTGAATTTAAAAAAATGATTAAAAAACGAACAGGAAAAGATTTTCCAAATGACCCACAAGAGCAGCTTTGGGGAGCTATTAATGCAGTTTTTGATTCATGGATGAATGATAGAGCAATAGTTTATAGAAAACTAAATGGAATTCCAGAAGAATGGGGAACAGCAGTTAATATTCAAGCTATGGTATTTGGAAATATGGGCGAAACTTCTGGAACTGGTGTGGCATTTACTCGCGACCCATCTACTGGCGATAACTATTTCTACGGTGAGTATTTGATGAATGCTCAAGGTGAAGATGTGGTCGCTGGAACAAGAACTCCTCAAAAAATTGAAACCCTTGAAAAATTTGATAAAAATTCATACAAAGAATTATTAAAAATTAGAACAATTCTTGAAAAGCACTATACTGATATGCAAGATGTTGAATTTACGATTCAAGAAGGTAAATTATATATGCTGCAATGTAGAACTGGCAAAAGAACTGGCTTTGCTTCAATCAAAATTGCCGTTGATATGGTTAAAGAAAAACTTATCACACCCAAAGAAGCGTTGATGAGAATTGAACCAGACCAATTAAATCAGTTGTTAAGACCTATTTTTAACTCTAAAGAAAAAAATATAGCTTTAAAAAATGGTAGATTATTAGCAAAAGGATTAAATGCTGGTCCTGGTGCAGCTTGTGGAAAAGTTGTATTTAATGCAGAAGATGCGGTCGAAATTGCTGCCCAAGGTCACCCAGTAATTTTAGTTAGAATAGAAACATCTCCAGAAGACATTTCGGGTATGAATGCCTCTGAAGGTATATTAACTGCCCGAGGTGGTATGACTTCTCACGCTGCTTTAGTTGCACGTCAAATGGGTAAAGTTTGTGTTGCTGGTTGTGGTTCATTGCAAATTGATTACAAAACAAGAACACTTAGGGTAGAAGGTAAAGATTTTATAATCAAAGAAGGAGATTATATTTCTATTGATGGCAGTTCCGGTGAAGTTATCGAAGGTAAGATTGATACAAAACCATCAGAAGTAATACAAGTTTTGATTGAAAGAACTCTAAACTCTGAAAATGCACCTATATATAAAATGTACCACCAAATTATGGAATGGGCTGATAAATATAGAACTTTGAATATCAGAACCAATGCCGATCAACCTGACCAATGTGAAAATGCTTTAGCATTTGGTGCCGAAGGTATTGGACTAACAAGAACTGAACACATGTTCTTTGGTGAAGGTAAAATTGGTCCGATGAGAGAAATGATTTTGTCTAATACAGTAGAAGAAAGAGAAAAAGCATTAGCTAAATTACTTCCTTTGCAAAGAATTGATTTTAAAGGTATATTTCTCGCAATGACAGGTAAACCAGTAACTATTAGATTAATTGACCCACCTTTGCATGAATTTATACCTCATAATAAGAAAGAGCAAGAATTGATGGCTAAAGAATTGGGTATAAAATTAGCTGATGTAAAAAAACGTATCAACTTACTTCACGAATTTAATCCAATGTTAGGATTTAGAGGTTGTAGATTAGGCATAATTTACCCTGAAATTACTCGCATGCAGGCAAGAGCAATTTTTGAAGCAACTGTAGAAACTATGAAAGCAGGTAAAGTAGTATTCCCTGAAGTTATGATTCCATTAGTTGGAAATGTTAAAGAGCTAAAAAATCAGGAAGAAATAGTTCGCCAAGTAGCAGCAGATGTAATGAAAGAAACTAAAACTAAATTTGAATATATGGTTGGTACTATGATAGAAATACCAAGAGGAGCAATCACAGCTGAAGAAATAGCGAAAGTGGCAGAATTCTTCTCATTTGGTACTAATGACTTAACTCAAACAACTTTAGGGCTTAGTAGAGATGATTCTGGTAGTTTCTTGCCAGCTTATGTATCTAAAGATATCTACGACAAAGATCCATTTGAATCAATTGACCAAAGTGGTGTTGGGTTTTTGATGGAACATGCAATTAGAGAAGGTAGAAAATCACGTCCAAAAATCAAATTAGGTATTTGTGGCGAACATGGTGGCGAACCTAACTCTGTTGAGTATTGCCATAAAATAGGGCTGAATTATGTGTCTTGTTCACCATTTAGAGTGCCAATCGCAAGATTAGCAGCAGCAAGAGCAGCAATTAGATACGAAGTGCCAAAAGCAAAAGCTAAAACTACGAAAAAAAAGTAAAGAAAAATAAAAAGAAGAAATAAAATTTTTTTGAAATATTATTTATTTTTTACATTTTTATATCGCTTTTTTAATAGGTTAAGTAAGAAATTATTTGACCTATTTTTTTGTAAGGGTCGATGGCATCGACCTTTCTTTGTAAAGGCAAGACACTGCCTTGACTCGCAAGATTGGATAACCTCCTATTCAATTTCAATTTTGCAAAGAACTTCCGAACACTTCGTGTTCGATAGGAGGGACTGTGAGTAGTCAATTTCTTGCTACAATAATTTCACCACTTCGTGGTTGAGGTAAATTTTGCACTAATTGCACTCATTTTAAGGTTTTTCGCAAAAAACTTCAC
>JBEICW010000042.1:0-12352 GCA_040383785.1 Ignavibacteria bacterium
GTCTGAAAAAGTTTCGAATTAGCAAGTTTATGTCAGATAAAAAGTTCTTTTGAAGAAACCCCTATCTAAATCTTTCACCAAAAGGGAAAGAGTTTAAGAAAAGAAAAAAACAGCAAAAATCGTGAAATACCGTGAAGTTTTTGGCGAAAAATCTCAAAAAGAGTGCAAATAGTGCAAAATATAAATGTAGAGTCGACCTGCGGGTCGTCTTGATGTTAAATCGAAATGCAGTTGTGGTTTAAAAGTCCTGCGACCCCACCCCCAACCCCGCCCGTGGGGCAGGGAGCAAGAAAAAAAACAGGCGAAAATCGTGAAATATCGTGAAGTTTTTTATAAAAAATGGTAAAAAGAGTGCAATTAGTGCAAAATGTTATTCTTGACTTACTCTTTCATATTCTAATTTTAATAACTCAATTTCCTCTTCGCAAAGTTCTTTATTACGGCGGTTCATTACTATTTTGGCTGTTTCTATTGCTTTTTCGAATTTATATATAGGGCTATTGGTTTTGCCACCCCAAGTGTATGATTTTATGTAGTTTGGCAGAAACCACTCTTTAACTAATATACCACATAATCCTGATACTGTTCCTGTTGTAAACATAGAATTTATGCCTGATTTGGTGTGGTCACCACAAATTAAACCGAGGAATATTCTATTTGTATTTACTAATTTATGAGGCAATTGCATTGAAATATTTGAATAAGTATTTTTTAGGTCGGAGTTGTTTGTATCTGCTCCTAAGTTAACCCATTCAGATATAAATGAATGACCCAAAAAACCTTCGTGTTGTTTATTAGAATATGCTTGGAAAATCGAATTTTCTACTTCGCCACCTACCTTACACCATTCACCGATTGAAGTATTGGGGTAAATTTTCGCCCCTGGTTTGATTGTAGAATTTTTACCAATATAACAAGGACCATAAATCACAGTATTGGACATAATTTTTGCGTTATTATCAATGATTATGGCTCCATTCTCTGCATTCAAAACTACCATTGGCTCGATAGTTACATTTTTTCCAACTAAAAGGTTATTGGAATTTACTACAAAATTTCCCTCCCTAATTGATTTTGGTGAGGACATATTAAATAAATCTTCATTTATCATTTCTCCTACAAAATCTAAACTATCCCAAATGTAATTTATTTTACTGACATTTTCAATTTCTATATCTTGGAATTTGAACATTTCGTATAAAGTGGAATTATTTGTAATCCAATCAATATTATGGAGTTGCTTATCTAAAACGGCATTAAAAAAATATCCAACTATTTCATTATTATTCGTAAATTTAATATAATCAAAAGGGTTAGATTTGATAAACTCTTTAATTTGATTTGACGATTGATTATTAATCAAAAACTTAGAATTTAATACCAAACAATCGTTATAAGTATCTTTGGAGTTTGTAGTTATCTCATTCCTTTTCAAAAAAGATTTGAGTTTCAATTCACTTGATTTATAAAATAGTTCAGCTCCAGAAAATAATTTACCAATTCGTTCATAACTTTTATAAGCACCCGTTCTAAGTTCAAAAAGTGTATGCAAAACACAAAATGGATAATAATCTAAATTATTTTCAGAATTTTCATTTACATCATTATCTATATCAACTAAAATAATATTTGCAATCATTGGTGTTTCTAAATTATATAATAATTTGTTTAGTTTTAATATTTTTTTATTTGCAAATATAATGATTTTTGAGGTAAAAGGTTGATTATAATTTTTAAATCAAATAGGGGAGTTATATAAATAAAAAAATAAACCCAAATTAATATAAAATTAATTTGGGTTTATTTTGCTTTTAGGGTTAGGAAAGGGAAATTTTAAGGAAAATTTGTGTTTTTTTATGCTTTTTTTATTTACATGTTTTTGATAACTGATTTTACTACACCCCAAATATCGAAACTATCTTCTCTTCTGATAGATATTGGTTTGTATTGGTCATTTTCAGATAATAATTGAATAGTATTTTCAGCAAAAAGAATTCTTTTTACTAATAATTCGCCATTAATTGCTGCAACTACAATTTTGTTGTTAGTAACTTTTGCAGTTCTATCTACAATCAGTAAATCGCCAGTGTTTATGCCAATTTTAGACATAGAATCACCCTTTACTCTAATCAAAAAATTAGTATTTGGGTTAGTTACTAAATATTGGTTAAGGTCTAACTTTCCTTCCAAAAAAGAATTACTTTGAGCGTTTGATTCTTTGTTTAGGTTGTTTTTTTTAGAGTTATATAGATTTAATCTATTTACTACTTGCGAATTTTCTAAACTATTTGATAAATTACTTGATAAGTTCCTTGAATTTGAATTTTCTTCAAAATATTGGTTATCTTGGTAATAATCATTATCTTGGTAAATGACTTCAGTTTTTTTTGTAAAATCGTTAGCTGATTTGATATTGAAATTATAATCAACATCACTTCTTCTATTGCTTAAAGTTTCTCTAACTACTGCCTTAATATTTACTTTAAAAGGATTAAATCTAACTACTGAATGATTATTTTGCATATTTAATTTTTTCTTATACGTTTAGCTTGAAATTTTTAAATTTACTTGTGATAATTATATCTTTTATATTTTGTAATAAAGGTCAATTTTATTAACCAAATTGGTCATTTTTTTATATTATTTTTGCTTCAAAGATATGTTAAATATTCTTACATATACCGTGCCAAAAAATTGAGGAATAGGTAAAAAATCTAAAAAAAGTTTAAATAAGTATTTATACTTTGAAATATGAGAAAATATTAATCAATTTTTATGTTAATTTTGTAAAGATTATGAAACAGAATGAAAGTGAACTTTTGTATTTTGCAACAAAAAGATTTTTATAAAATTTAAAAGAAAAATAACAATTTTATTTTGATTGGTATAATTTTTGACTTTTTATTATTTTTGTAATTCTTTTACTAATGTTTTAAATAAAACCGAAGGAATCGGCATTATGAATATCTTCAAATCTAAAGTTACAAAAAGTAACATCAACTTTTATAAAATTAATTTATTATTAATATTTTTATTATTGATTAATTTTCGTACCCATTCCCAAGATATTAAAGGTAACTTAGAAGCATATTGGAAATTAGAATGTAATACCAATGATAATAGCGGCAAAAATGCCAAACTCAAGCCAATTAATGCACCAATATGTATAGATGCCAAGCGAGATAAGGGTTATCAGTTAAATGGAACCAATCAATATTTTGAATTAGATTCTTTTGCAACTTCTAAATTTATTTCCAAAGAAGGATTTAGTTGGTCATTATGGGTAAATGGTGCTGATTTGCCAACATCATCAAATAAAAGAATAAGCCAGTCATTAATAGCAATTATGGATAATGAATTAGCTCAAGATATTTATTTGGGATTCGGTGATATCAACTGGGAAGAAAAGACATTAGTTTTTAGAGTTGATGGACAAGGTGGTGCTGGCGAATTAAATATCTTGCCTTGCATTTATAATCCGAGTGGGGGATTTAAAAATAATACCTGGTATCACATTGCTGGAGTTATGGATTATAAATCAAAAAAATCTAAACTATTTGTTAATGGGGTAAAAGTAGATGAAAAATCTGTGTTTGCCACTCCAATAGCGAGAAATATGTATGGTTCAATTGGTAAAGCTTATGATGGGAAAGATGTTGATAGTGCTTATTTTAATGGAATTTTAGATGAAATTAGAATGTATAGCAAAGTATTGAGTGATGGTGAGGTAAAATTCTTATATAATTTAAGAGAAAATCAATTAAAAGTTGAAAATAAAGTTTTTAATTTTGGTAAATTAATTTGTTCTATTGACTCCACAAAAAATATCCCTTTAATCAATGAAGGACCTACTGAATTTACTATCAAATCCTCTAAATTACTAAATGGACAATATTTTTCTTTATCATCAGAAAATGGATTTACTGCTAACTACTCAGCCACAGACTCTATTTATAATTTGCCAATTAGGTTTAGACCTGATTTGTTGGGAATGTATTATGATACATTAATTTTAGAAAATGATTTTGACTTACCACCGCTTTTGGTGCCAATCCAAGCCGAAAGAGATACAATATATTATGAACTTGCTAACTTACCAATTGACCAAAATAATACGATTGATTTGGGAGTTTTATGCCCTAATTTGGTAAAAGAAATCAAATTTAACATTAATCTACTAACACAAACCGATAAAGAATTTTATTTAGTAGCACCGAATTCAATTTCAATTTTAGATAAATCTATTGGAATTGGAAATTCTATAAAAGGTGGTGAAAATAGAGAAGTCAAATTAGCATTTACGGCAGGCAGTACTTTTAAATTAATCAGTGATTCACTTAGTTTGATTGATGAATGTGGAAATGAATTGAAATATTATTTAAAAGCCGATATTTATGAGCCAACTTATGTTTTAACTCAACATAATGACACTACAATTTGTCCACAACAAGCGTTGTCATTTATTGCAAAAATCAAAAATAATTCTGTAAGACCTATAGATTGGACTTTAGTTTCTAATAACCCATTATTTTCAGTACCAAGTAATATTTCAATTGCTCCAAATGAAGAATATAAATTATCGATTCAATTTAATGGAGTAGATAATGGTGGTTTGCAAAAATGTAATATTGTCTTTGATATTGGTTGTGGTAGATTAGATTCTATACATTTTGACTTGAATGTTGAGTTAATTGATTTAGCATTTGCAAATGATACATTAGATTTTGGTGAAATTTTAATGTGTGGAAATGATAGTACATTAACTAAAATTGTAAAGTTGAAAAATAAAAATATTACAGAAGGAATAGAAGTTTTACAAACATTTTTTGATATTGAAACTAATATATCACATAATATTGAAATTGGAAGTAAATTAGCTCTTAATGAAGAAAAAGAGTTTTTGGTTACATTAAAATTAGATAAAATTGGTGATTATAGCAATAATATATCTATTGAAATTGATAAATGTGATTTTATAGTTAAATTACCAGTTAAAGCGAAAGTAACATATAGAGAAGTTGGTTATAATAAAAATGTAAATTTGGGTGAATTAAAAGAAAATATACAAATTGATACTACTTTGAATATTTTAAATACAGGAACAGTTGATTTTAAAGTAAAGTCAATTCAAGTTAATAATTATACTTATACCTTGATTGGAAAACAGTTAAATGATAAAATTAATCCAAATGATACTATAAAGATTAGACTTCAAACCACATCAAAAGCAGGATTTCAATTAGATAGTGTAAATATTATAACAGAAACTACTTGTGGCGAATTTGATGAACAGTTCAAAATAACATATTTAGGTAGATATATTGCAAAATTTGAAATTACACCAGGAATTAATCAAGTGCAATCAAAAGGAAGTATGAACTTGAATTTGTATTTGTCTAATATCTATAATTTGGATAGCTCAAAAGTGGATTCGGTTTATGTTCGCTATGGTTTTAATAAGTCTATAATGTTGCCATCTAAGAATAAAAATTTCATAAATGTAAATGGAAATTATGTAGAAAATGAATATCGCGAAAGTTTAAGTAAACTTCAGCAGTTTAATAATCCTTATACTCAAGGTTTATTTTTTATAAATTTAGATAGTTTAGATATAAACTTGGGTGATACTCCCAGAGATTCAATCAAAATTATGGAAATGAGTTTTACTGGTGGATTTGCAGAGCCTGTTGTTAAAAATGGCTATATATGGCTTTCGGATATTTGTTTTATTGATGGAAGTCCAAGATTAATTGGAATAGATGATAATGAATTATTCTTAGGAAATCCAACACCTAACCCAGGAAATAATGAAGTTACAATTAATTACGGATTAGTAGAAGACGGCGATATAAAAATAGAATTTTTTGATAACTCAGGTAATTTGATTTTAGTGCCTATTGATAAGTATCAAAAAGCGGGCAGTTATCAGTTAAAATTAAATACAATGGAATTGCCATTAGGAACATACTTTTATACATTAACTACTCGAACGGGAATTGTATCAAAAAGAATGCAGATATTAAGGTAGAATTGGCAAATGTTTAAATTAAGAAATTAAGATAAAATAGAAAAAAGTAGATTTAGGTAAAATTCTCTGAAAATTGTAAAAAAGAAAAATCAGGTTATGAAAATCAAACAAAGATTGATAAAAATTAAACAAGTAAATACATTTACATATTTTAGAACATATATAAGTGTAATATTATTTATTACTTTAGTTTCAAGTTTTAATTTAACAGCAGAAACTATATATATTGATGTAAAAAAATCCGATACATTAAGACCAAAATATTTAGTAACAGGAAATTTTGGATTAAATAGTTATTCTTCAAATTTTACTTCTTTACCGAATGTGGGCAATTGTTGTCCTAAGTTTTTAGATGCAACTGGAAGCGGAATGAATTTTGGTCTTGGTTACGAAATACCATTTTTAAAGTCGAGAGTTGATGGACTATTATTGGGCTTACAAATAGGGCTGACTAATCGTAGTGCTAATTATAGTGTTACAGAAGCAACTCGTATTACAGACGGCACTAAGTCTATTAGTGGAACTTTTGCTCATAAGTTAGATATTTCGTTATCTTATTTAGATATTACTCCATATTTATCTTATCAAATAATAGATAATTTATTTTTATCTGCCGGTGTTGGTTTTGGATTAGTTATAAGTAGTACTTACAATCAAAGTGAGCAGTTAGTAGAACCTACTTCAAAAGGATATTTTATTGATAGTATAAATAATATGAAATCAAGAATAAGAAACGAAAAATCAGGTGATATAGAAAACGTAGCATCTTTAATTTCAGCAAATTTGGGACTTGGGTATGAATTACCTTTGAATAAAACTAATACTTTAAAAATTAGACCTGAAGTGAATTACAATTTTTCGGCTTCAAATGTTGTTTCAAATTTAGATTGGAAAGTTAATACTTTGAAGTTAGGCATGAGTATAATTTATACTCCATTCGAGACAATTTATCAAAAAAATGAAATATATAATATTGATACCATAAAAATTGAAAATGAAAATATTAACGAAAATTATGTTGGAATTGGCAAATATACCATGGATACAAAAGTAGATTGTAATGAATATTTGGAATTAACCACTACTAATTACTTTAGAATAGATACACTAAATATTGCCAAACCAAAAACTGTAGTTTTAGAAAAAGAAGAATCTAAACCAATCATTCCAGAAAAAATAGAATATGAAGAAGAAATATCTGGAAAATTAATGATTTTAAATCCAAAAAATAAAAATCAAGAAATTGTAGAAATTAAAGCTCAAATAGAATTTGTAGAAGATGTATATCCACTTTTGCCTTATATTTTCTTTGAAGAAATGTCTCCAACTTTTCCACAAAGATATAAAAAATATAATAATGCTAATGATTTTGATATTACAACTTTAGACCCCAATCCTATTGATTATCATAAAAATAATCTAAATATTATTGGATATAGAATGCAGCAAAATTCTCAAATTAAGTTAATTGTTAAAGGATATATAGACCCAACAACTGAAGCTAATAACTGTGAATTGGCTGCAAAAAGAGCAGAGAATGTTAAAAATTATTTGGTAAATACTTTTAAATTAGATGGCAGTAGAATTACTACAAAAGTAAACTCTAATAATTGTTTCCCACCTGATGTAACAAGAACACAATCTGAAGATGGGTATTCTGAAAATAGAAGAGTAGAATTAGAAAGTAATGTCCCAGAGTTATTATTTTCTTTATCTAATCAGAGATATCAAAGACCTTCAATGTTAATTCCAGACGAAATTATAATTGCACCGAATTTTGAAAATATGACAGTGAATAAAAAAAATAAAGAAATCAAATCTCGTAATAAATTTGCTTATTGGAGTTATATTGTAGATTTAGACGGTTCAGAAATTACTAAAGAAAATGGAATTGGCGATACTAAAGATATAAGTTATGTTTTACCTTATAAATTGATTAGAGATGCCAAAAATGACTCGAAATTAACTATTGAATTTACTGCAACTGATCCAAACAAAAATAATTTTACAGATTCAAAAATTTTAGCTTTAACTAAAGATACATCTGAGTATGAAATTGAAAGTTTAACTTTAACAGTTTTTGAAGTGTCACAATATAATTTAGATGATAGAATAAAAAAAGAAATTAAGAAGTTTTTTACTGAAATTGGAGCTGGAGCAAGTGTATATATAAAAGGATACAGCGATAATTTAGGTGACCTAGAAGCAAATAAGCGTTTATCTCAAACCAGAGCAAATGCAGTTAGAGACTACATCAAATCTATTGCATCTAAAGTTGAAATAATTGAATCAGTTGGAGTTGGCTCCGATGAATTCCCACCAGGTGTTAGAACTTATGAAACTCCAGAAGAAAGGTTTATAAGTAGGACTGTACAAATTGAAATAAAGAAAGAACTTCAAAAAAAATGATAGTACTTCTATAATTTTAAATTTAAATTTTAGATAGATAATTTAGTAAAAACAGCAAATTATAGTTAATATATACTAGATAAATTGAAAAAAAATAAGAATTTTAATAAAATCAAGTGTTTATGTAAATATAATTTTGTTTTTTGAAAAAATATTACTATTTTTGTAGTCTATTTTTAATAATATTCATAAATTTAGGTATTTTTAGTATGAATCCCAAAAAATTATATGAAACGACCTTCATAGTTAATGCAGCTTTTGAAGACCAGGATATCGACGGAGTCGTTTCTAAAGTAACCTCATTTTTACAAAATAATGGTGGTGAAATTGTCGAGGTAAACAAATGGGGAAGAAGAAGATTAGCTTACCCTATCAACAAAAAATTTAATGGATACTATGTTCATTTGGTATATTCAACATTACCTTCAAGTGTTCCAAGTTTTGAAAGATTATTGGTTTTAGATGATACAATTATGAGACATTTAATTCTTGAATTACCAGTAGCATTACAAGAATTAAGAAAACAAAGAGCTTTGACAGAAGGCAAAACCGGTTCTGGTAATAATATAAGTATCGAAACTGAAGAAAAAACTGAATCTAAAGTTGAAACTGTAAAATCATTATAATAAAATTATCAGTATAATTGTTAGAAAAATATAAAGTAAATTAATAAGTTAAAGTAAAAAAATATTTACCTAATTTGTATTAAAAAAATACTTTATAAAAATCAATAAAAAAGAAATTTGGAGTTTTTAAAATGAAGATTATTTTAAGACAAGACGTCGAAAATTTAGGTAAAATGGGCGAGCTTGTTACAGTAAAAGATGGCTATGGTAGAAACTTCTTGATACCAAGACAGTTTGCATATTATGCTTCTGACTCAGCTGTAAAAAAATTAGAAGTTGAGAAAAAACAATATTTGAAAAAATATGAACAAATGAAACTTTCTGCAGAAGCATTAGCTTCTAAAATCTCTGAATTACAAGTTTCAATTCCAATGAAAGTTGGTGAAGAAGGCAGATTATTCGGTACAGTAACTCCTGCTGCTATTGCAAAAGAATTAATTTTACACGGATATGAAATTGATAGAAGAAATATCACTATCGAAGAACCAATCAAAACTTTGGGAGTATTTACTGTAAAAGTTAAATTACACCAAGAAGTTACTTCTCCATTAAAAGTTTGGGTTATAAGCGAAGAATAACAAAATATCATTCCTTAGTTATTACACTTTTAATTTTGTATTAAATTTAATTATGTTTGAAAAAATAATTTTTTAGAATTAAAACAAAGATTTAAAATTTAGGGTTGCAATTTAAACTGTAACCCTTTTTTGTAAACTTATTATTACATAGAACTTATCTTTAAGAAATCCTTTTGTTATTTAACTTCGTCTTTTGTAATTTTGATGTTTTTAACTACGCTTCCCCTTGCACCAAAAGGCTCTAATAATTTCCCATTTCTCTTAAATTGCACTGCACCTACATTTCCTTGAGTTATAATAAAATATTCATTTGCTGACCAACGCATATTCATCGAAGGTGTAGTGATTATTTCTTTGTTAATCTTTCCGTCTATATTGAGCTTTATCCAACAAGTATCTATCGCATAAGCTTCTAATACCAAGCTATCACTATTTCTAAAATAACTCAACAAGCCTTTTTCTTTTGTTTCTAGAACTAATGTATCCGGACTTAAATTACTATTTTCATCAGTTTGAAATTGATTTCCATCATTACTATCCAAAAATAGAAATATAATCAATAAAAACAATAATAAAAACACAACAAAAAAGTTTATAAGTTTAGTATTGTTGCTAATTTTCAAAATATTAATTTGATTATTAGAAATTAGATATTTTTCCAAGCCAAGGTTTTTAATAAATTTTTCTAAGTTGGGATTAGTTTTTATATTAAATTGATTTGTATTGTTGGTAGATTTAACCTTGTTAATTGTTTTATCTTGGTTATCTAATCTCTCTAAAATTGGAGTATACTCTTCGACTGGAATTTCTAAATAATTACAATATGACTTAATGAATGACTTTCCGTAGATTGGAGGTAATTCTTCCAATCTATCTTCTTCTATAAGTATTAGATACTGTTTTCTGACACTGGTTTTGGCAGCTACAGTTTCTAATGAGATATTATGATCTTCTCTAATACTTTTTAAATATTTACCAAATTCAGTCATTTAGGTAAGATTTTAAATTAAACTAAAGCTTAAATATATATTCTTAAATACAAAAAACAATATTTTCATTAAACTATTGAAATTAAATAATATATATTTGTGCAATTTAACAAAAAAATATGAATTATTTATGAAAAATATTTTTTTTTATCTAACAAATGTTATTTTTAGTTATATTTTTATATTAACTTATATTATTATATCTACAAATAAATTACAATCACAAGAGCATGAATTCTTGGCGAACCTTGATTCTACTATCATTATAAATACAATTGACACTTTAGAAGCCAATTCTAACCAAAATATTGATACTAATATTACAATAATTACAAACACAAGAATAAATCGTGCCGAATTTTATTATGGCAATACACCAAGATATACAATTACTGGTAATTTGCCATACAAAGAATCTAACATTAGCGCAATTAATATCGGGATAGTAACTGCTGGGGTTTCAACCTTATTTATTTTGCAGCATATCGCCCAAGCAAATACAATTTGGAAAGAAAAAAGTGAATTTAAAATACTTGAAGATGGTAGTTACGCAATATATGCTGATAAACCAGGGCATATTATTGGCACTTACATGGCATCTTATTCAATGACTGAGGCACTTCTGACCTCAGGATTGAATTGGGAAAATTCAGTTGTTGGTGGTGGTCTATTGGGTTTTGCATACAATACTTATGTTGAGGTATTGGACGGTTATGGTTCTAATTTTGGATTTAGTCCGTCTGATATGTATGCAAATGCTTTTGGTTCAAGCTTTTATATTGCACAATATTACGTTCCGTTTTTACAAAATATATCACCCAAATTTACATATTTCCCAGCTAACTGGCATGGAGAAAGACAAAGGCAACCACATGACTTTTTCATAGATGATTATAGTTCGCATACACTTTGGTTTTCATTTAATATACATAATATGTTAGATGACAATCTCAAAGAATACTGGCCCCAGTGGTTAGAATTAAGTGTTGGATACGCTGCTCGAAACCTCACTGACCCATATTGTAGAGTTAAAGATGCAAATGGATTTGAAACACCATGTTATGACTTAACACAAAATTTCCGTTACAAAGGTGATAGAGTTTGGGGCGACCCAAAGCTTATTTTTGCCTTAGATTATAATTTAGTCAAGTTGCTGCCTGATGGTGGAAGTTTTTGGAATTGGGCAAAACAAACTCTAAATTTCTTTAAATTACCAGCGCCAGCTATAGAAATTGGAATAAATGGCAAAACAAGATTTTTCTTATTATACCCATTCCCATTAAATTAAAATATTGCACTCTTTTTACCATTTTTCATAAAAAACTTCACGATATTTCACGATTTTTGCTGTTTTTTTCATTTCTTAAAGTCTTTCCCTTTTGGGGAAAGATTTAGATAGGGGTTTCTTAAAAAGAACTATTTATCCGAAATAAATTTGCTAAATCGAAACATTTTAGACGGCTTTGAAAGCCGTCTCTACAAAATCGAAATATTCTTGCGATTTCACAGCAAAGAAACCAACTCTGTCATCAAATATGACATCTCCGCCAGCGGATAACATAAAAAAACTTCACGATATTTCACGATATTTGGCTGTTTTTTCTATTCTACCAAATCAAAATCGAAGGGGATATTTTTAATTTTGTGATAATTAATTCAACCTTCATATAATAATTTAGCATCTTTAAATTCGCGAGTATCTTTAAAATTTTCTTGGTTGTA
>JBEICW010000043.1:0-12225 GCA_040383785.1 Ignavibacteria bacterium
AGTTCAGTTGGAAAAGAGCCATTAGAATTTACTATTGGAATGGGAATGGTTATTGATGGCTTTGAAAATGGTATTATTGGCATGAAACAAGGTGAAACCAAAACGGTAACAATTCCACCAGAATTAGCTTATGGTCAACGAAATGAAGAATATAAAATATCAGTAGATAGAAATAATTTACCACCAGACATTGAGCCAGAAATTGGTTTGGGTTTAACTTTATTTAGTCCAGATGGTCAACCAATTAATGTTACAATTACTCAATTTGATGATTTAAACATCACTTTAGATGCTAATCCACCATTAGCAGGCAAAACTCTAATTTTTGATTTGGAATTGGTTGGATTTTTAAAAGGGAATTTGGTATGATTTTTATTTTGTATTTTTCATAATAAACAATTTTAAAATATTCATTTATTAACATTTAATCAATATAAAAAAAATATGATAAACATTCTAATTTTACTAATTTCTATAATAATATTTAGTTCATGTGAAGACAAAGCTGGCTATCACGATTTGAAGCCAATCTCAAAAAATAAAAATTTACATGCAGTAATTGAAATCCCTGCTGGCACTGCCAAAATGTACCAATATGATAGAGCCAGTAATGGTTTTAAATTAGAAAGAAAAAATGGAAAAGACAAAAAATTCTTAGGATTATCAATGCCATTTAATTTTGGTTTTTTACCTTCTACAAAAACAAAATTTACTGTTGATAAAAATAATCCAGAATTAGATGTAGTAGTAATTGGCGAAAAAATCTCTACGTCAAGTTTGGTTGATATAAAAATAATTGGCTCAATTCAATTTGCTCATAAAGACTCTTCAAGAAGAGATTTATCAGAAAATGTAATTTATAATGTTATTGTTGCTGTTCCGATTGATAAAGAATTAGCTACTATAAACGTAGATTCTTATAGAGAATTGACTAAAACTTATCGTGGACAAAGAAAAATTATTGAAATTTATCTAGAAGATGTATTAACTGAAAGTAATATGACTTTCTATGCTTGGAAAGATGAGAAGTTTGCTATAGATCTATTTAAAACTACTACTTTAACTAAGTAATTATAGAGCAAAAGAATTAAGAACTTTGTTCATTAAATTTGGGGAAAAAATGCCTGAAGAATTACAAAATTTAGATTCAAATCAAGATATACTGATTTATAAGAATATTATTAATGATTTAGAAAAAAAAGTTAATAGTTTAGAACAAGAAAGAGATTCTTTACTTTCAAATCTAAATGAAGTTGAGTCTTTGCAAAAATCGATTATTGATAATTCTTTAGATGGAACAATGATCATTGACATAAATTTCAATATTTTATTTGTAAATGATGTAATTATCGATATATTAGGTTATAACGAACTTGAATTAATAGGTCAAGATTTTAGGACATTTATATCACCTGTAAATTTAGTAAAAGTTGAAGACTTTTACTCTAATGTATTAGAACATGATTTAAATTTAAATAAAATTGAATTTGATATAGTTAATAATAAAGGTATTAATCGAAATGTTTTTGTTAGTATTTCTAAAACGTCAGATTTTAGAGGTCGTAGTGCATTTATTAGTCAGATACTTGATATCACCGAAATAAAAGATGCTGAAAGAAAAGTTAGAGATCTAAACCAAGAATTAGAAAAACGAGTAATAGATAGAACTATACAATTAGAAGAAGCACTTGGAGAATTGAAAATTGAAGTAGCGATTAGACAACGAACTGAAAATGAATTACAAGAAGCAAAAGAAAAAGTTACAAAAGCACTTGAACAAGAAAAAGAGTTAAATTTTTTAAAATCAAGATTTATCTCTATGATTTCTCATGAATACAGAACTCCACTAACTGTAATTCTTACTTCTACATATTTGATTGAGCAATATTATCAAGGTACAAATAGAGAACAATTTGATAAATTTATTTTTAAAATTAGAGCATCTGTAAAATCAATGATAAAATTATTGGAAGATGTTCTTACTATTGGCAAAAGTGAGTCTGGTAAATTTAGCTTAAGTATAGATAAAATTAGATTAGTAGACTTTTGTAATGATATTATTGAAGAAGTACAAGTAATAGATAATAAAAAGCATATATTTGAATTTAATTATGTTAATAATGATTTTGAAGTGATTTCTGATGTAAATTCACTAAAGCACATAATATCTAATTTATTATTAAATGCAGCTAAATATTCCCCAGGACAGGACAATGTAATAATTAATTTAGAAGATTTGAATAATGATGTTAAAATGGAAGTTATTGATTTTGGTATAGGTATCCCAATAGAGGATCAATCTCTTCTTTTTGAAGCATTCTATAGAGCAAGTAATGTTGGTGCTATTTCAGGAACAGGATTAGGACTTTCAATTGTAAAAAGGTTTGTAGATACAATTAAGGGTACAATCACAGTAGATAGTAAAAGAAATGAAGGTACAAAATTTACAATCATTTTTCCCAAAGATATTCACAAAGATAGTACTACATAATTGTAATATTATATAATTTTTAGCATTTCTTTTCACTATTATTTTATATATTTCAATATAAATCGCAAATTTTAAAAATTACACTGATCTTATGTTTAATGAAGATTTTAAATACATAATACGCAGTTCTTTGATTACAATATTCCCTGTATTTATTATTATAATTTTAACTGAATATATTTTAGGGTTTATTTTATCAAAAGAAGTCGATATTGAATATGTTGATATTACTATAAGAAGTGTATTTTTTTCACAAACTATCGGAATTTTTAATTTACTAAAGTTCCAAAAAGGTGTAAAAAAAAGAGATGAATTTGAAAAAATAGAAACTTTAAGAATAGTTGCATTGAATACTCTTTTGTATTTAGTTGCTGTTATAATTGTTATGTTTTTATTATCAAATTTTGCTAATTACATTACTAATTATTTGATTAAATCCAGTAAAGATTTAAATTATTTAACTACAAAAATCTTCACTAATATCATTATGCTTATATTAATAGCACTCTATAAACTTAAAATAGCCAGAGATATTATTCAAAAAAATTAACATTTTAAAAATTTACTTATAAATATTTCTTTGCTCACAATATTTAACCTCAAATTTGTATAATAGATGGATATCAATACCAAAAAGAAAATAAGAAAAGTTTTAAAATTTACAGGAAAATATTTTAGATACATTGAGTTAGGATTCAAATATATTTTTTATCCCTTTTTAAATTTATTTATTAATAATAAAGAATTTACTTCAAAATTAAATCCTGAAAAAATAAATAGGGTACTAATAATTAGGCATGATTACGTTGGAGATATGATTGTAACACTGCCGACCATAAAATATATCAAAACCATTAATCCAAATATAATTGTAGATGTTTTTTGCTCTAAAAACAATCATTTTATTCTTACTGGCGATAATAATATTGATAATATTTATATTAAAAAAAATTCAACCTTATCCATAATGTTTCAATTATTAAGAATAAGAAAAAAAAAATATGATTTAATTTTTACTACGCAATATCTTTATATCACGAAAAATGGTATAATGACAAACTTAGCTGCTAGTAGAAATACAATTAAGTTAACTGTAGGAACTAAGTCAAAATATAAGGTGTTTTTTAATAAATTATCAGAAATAGCTAGTCAACAAGAAACTGTTTGGCTCAAAATGCTTTACGCAATTTCCGATACAATTGATACCAAAATATTGCCCGAATCAATTTCACCATATATATTTATACCCGACGAGTCTAAACAAAATGCAGAAAATCAATTAAATAAGTTTCAATTATTAGAAAACAAAAAAATTGTTGGAATAAATTTATCAGCAAGGAAAGTTCAAAATATTTGGACATTTGAAGGTTATTTAAATTTAATAATAAAAATACTTGCTAAATATGATGATATAAATATTATATTATTTAGTGTTGATGATGATATAGAAATAGCGAAAAAAATTAAATCATCTTTGAATTTAAACAATAATAATTTAGAAAACAGGTTATTTATTTATCCTAATATTAGAGATATAAAAGAAATTTCTCATTCATTAAGCAAGACTGCTTTGGCGATTAGCCCTGATACTGGATTCATACATATAGTTAGTGCAGTTGGTACACCTGCTTTGGGCTTGTATGGAGGATTTGGCACCAATACACCACAATGGAGACCATATAAAGTGCCATACATACAAATTGAAGCTGGAATTGGAAAAGATGTATCAGATGTAAATCCAGAAATAGTATTTACCAATTTCGAAGAATTATGGTTAAATAAAGAGAATAAGGACTTTAACAAAGTTGTTACTCTTTAAATTTTAAATCATAAAAAATTAAACTTTTCAACATAATTATAAAAACTACAAAATAATATAAAATAATTTGTGATTTTATCTAATTAAAAATTTGTTTTTACGTCAATAAAGAAATTTTTATAACAAAATTAGAAAATCAAATGAATATTCCTACAAATTATTCAAAAATTGTCTTAGAAGGCATAACTTATGATGATGTTTTGTTAATCCCAAATTATTCAGAAGTCCTACCAAGAGAAACTAACTTAAGTACAAAATTAACTAACAAAATTGAATTACATATTCCATTTATTAGTGCTGCAATGGATACTGTTACAGAATCCTCAATGGCGAGAGCATTAGCAAGACTTGGTGGAATTGGGGTAATTCATAAAAATATGTCAATTGAAAAGCAAGCTTATGAAGTTGATTTGGTTAAACGTTCTGAATATGGAATGATTTTAGACCCAATTACTTTAACTTCTGATAAATATATTTCTGATGCAATTGATTTGATGAACAAATACAAAATTTCTGGTATTCCAATTATTGACAGCGAACATAAATTAATTGGTATAGTTACTAATAGAGATTTAAGATTCAATCCTTCACCAAATGAAAAAATTGAAACTTTAATGACTAAGCAGAATTTAGTAACTGCTCCAATTGGCACTACATTAGAAGAAGCAGAAGTAATTTTGCAAAAACATAGAATAGAAAAATTACCTGTTGTTGACGAATATAATAAACTATGTGGTTTAATTACATTTAAAGACATCAAAAAGAAGAAAGAACATCCAAATGCATGTAAAGATAAATTAGGAAGATTAAGAGTTGCTGCCGCTTTGGGAGTAACTGCGGATACTATGGAAAGAACTGATGCCTTGGTTAAAGTAGGTGTTGATGCAGTTTTTGTTGATACAGCTCACGGACATTCAAGAGGTGTATTAGAAACAGTTAAAAGTATAAAATTAAAATACCCTGATTTGCAAGTAATTGGTGGAAATATAGCCACTGGCGAAGCTGCAAAATCATTAATTGATTATGGTGCAGATGGAGTTAAAGTTGGTATTGGTCCTGGTTCAATTTGCACAACAAGAATTGTTGCTGGTGTAGGTGTACCTCAATTAACTGCAATTATGGAAGTATTTAAAGTTACTAAAGATGCAAATATTCCACTTATTGCAGACGGCGGTATCAAACAGACTGGTGATATAGCCAAAGCAATTACTGGAGGCGCAAGTTCGGTTATGATTGGTAATTTATTCGCTGGACATGAAGAAAGCCCAGGTGAAAAGATGATCTATGAAGGAAGAGCTTATAAAGTTTATAGAGGTATGGGCTCACTTGGGGCAATGACTCAGGGTTCGGCTGATAGATATTTCCAAGATGTTGAAGAGGAAATTTCTAAATTTGTACCTGAGGGTATAGAGGGTAGAGTTCCATTCAAGGGAAATGTAAGTGAAACTATTTATCAATTCAGTGGTGGATTAAGGTCAGCATTAGGATATAGTGGTTGTAAAACATTACAAGAATTAACTGAAAAAGGCAGATTTGTAAAAATCACATCTGCTGGATTGAGAGAATCACACCCACATACGGTTAGTATCACAAAAGAATCACCAAATTATTTCGCTTAGTAATTTAAAATCTTTTGTATCTTTTTAAATAAAAATAAAAAAATTAATTTAAATATATTTTAAGTAAATTATGGCAAAAAGTGTAGTAAGAAAAGTTGAAACGACAATTGCAGATTATCCAAGGTCGTTAGATAAAAGACTTGAACAAATTCAATTTATGATGCAAGATAATAAAATACATTGCATGGTATTGAGTAGTTTAGCAAATATAAGATATATGACTAATTATTCTGGTAGTAGTGCTTTGTTATTTATTTTCCCAGAAGAAATGCACCTTGTTACCGATGATAGATACGAAGAGCAAGTAAAAACTGAAATTTACCCATTACCTAATTTATCAATCCATATCTCAAGAACTCCTTGGCATTATATGGTTGAGAATAAAATATTTAAAAAAATAGATACTTTGGGATTTGAAGCTGAAGTAATGCCTTATTCTGAAGCTGTAGATATCCGTAATATTATAAGACCTTTGAAGTTCAAGCCATTACCAAGTGAAGTAGAACCTTTTATGAGAGCTAAAACTCCAGAAGAAATTGAATATATTAAACAATCTTGCAATTTGTCTGTAGCAGTTTATGAAGCAATGTTACCAAAGATAAAAGCTGGTATGAGCGAAAAAGAACTTGCTGATGAATTAGTTTTTACTGCTCGTAGGATGGGTTCTGAATCCGACCCTTTTGTACCATTAGTACTTTCTGGTCATAGATGTGCTTTACCTCATGGAATGCCGAGCAGTGAAAAGAAAATTAAAAAAAATGATATAATTATAATGGACTTTGGTTGTAAAATTAATGGTTTCGGCTCTGACATCACACGTACTTTTTGCTATGGCAAACCTACAAAAGAGCAAAAAACTATGTACGAATTAGTGAAAAAAGCTCAAATGGCTGCTATTAATAATATTAGACCTGGTATTAAGGGTGCTGTATTAGATGGATTTGCCCGTAGAATTATTGCTGATGAAGGATATGGAGCTTATTTTCAACATGGTTTAGGTCATGGATTAGGATTATCTCCTCACGAAAAACCATCAATATCTTTTAGATTAGAAGATTCAATAGTGCCGGAAGATTGCGTTGTGGCGATAGAACCAGGTGTTTATTTTGTAGATAAATATGGAATTAGAATCGAAGATAATGTTCTAGTTACAAGAACTGGTCCAATTATGTTAACTCAATCTCCTGATACTTTAATTTCAATTGGTTAATAGTGTAAGTGTAAAAAGTCATATATATATATTATCTATTTAGTATTGATAATATTTCACGTTGCATTTGTTTTTTTTAATTTTCAACAAATATTTTTAGGCTTTTTAATTAATGATAAATAATAATGTGTTAGTAATCTCCTATTATTTTCCACCAATGGGACTAAGTGGGGTACAAAGAACATTAAAGTTTGTTAAGTATTTATCAACTTTTGGATGGAATCCTACTGTTTTGACTACAAATGTACAAAGTTATTATGCATTTGATGAAACATTGATAAATGAAATACCTGAAATTACTATTTGTAGAACTGAAAAAGACACTATTTTTACTAATTTCACAATTAAAAAAAACAACACTAATTCACCAACTACTCTTAAATATCCAAATCAATTCGTACAAAAAGTTAAGCGAATAATCTCTCAAAGTATATTTCAACCTGATAGTAGGGTTACTTGGCAGAAACACGCTTTGAAATTAGGTAGAGAAATATTATCTAAGGGAGAATTTAATGCAATTTATGCAACGGCTCCACCTTTTACTGATTTTATAGTAGCCCAAAAGTTAGCCGAAGAGTTTAATATTCCTTTTATTGTTGATTACAGAGATTTGTGGGTAGATAATGCTTATTATTATTATCTAACTACATTCCACAAAAATTACGCTATAAATTTAGAATATGAAGTTTTAAAAAAAGCTTCAAAAGTAATTGTAACCTCTCGTAACTTAAAAGAAGCTTTACTTAAAAGATATAGTTTCTTAAATCATAACGATATAACTATAATTTCACACGGTTTTGATAATGAAGACTTTTTGGAAGTAAGGGGAATATCTAAACCAACAGAAAAATTTGTCATTACTCACTCGGGATTATTCCCTGATGATTTAACACCCAAATATTTTTTGAAAGCAGTTTTAGAGTTAATTAAAGAAAAACCTGAATTAAGGAATCAAATTGAATTAAAATTTGTTGGTGTAATGAGAAAATCACATACCAAGCTTATTTCAAAATATAAATTAGGTGATATCTCAAATATAAAAGGCTATGTAAGCCATTCAGAGTCCATCAAGGAAATTTTATCAAGTGATATTTTGTGGATGATGATACCGAATAATATAGTTACTCCTTCGAGATTATATGAGTATATTGGAAGTTTGAAACCATTTATTATTTCTGCACCGAATGGAAATATGAAACAAACTGCAATTGATTCAAAAATAGCAAAAGTTACCGAAGCCAAAGATGTTAAAGCAATAAAATTAACTATATTAGAATTTTACGAACTATGGCAAAATAATCTTTTGCCAATTGGTAACAAAGATTTTGCTAATAAATTTGAACGAAAATATTTAACTGGACTTTTAGCAAGAGAATTATCACATATCGCTAGATATAATCAGTTTTAAATTTTTTATCTATTAAAATTTAAATATTGAGTTTAATTTATCAGAATATTTTTAATTTTTTCTCATAATTTTTTAAGTTTTTTTATTTAAATTTGAAAATATTAAAATTATTTTATGTAAATTCAAATAAAATTATTAAATTGACTTTTATATAATGGTTGTTGAGATAATTGTTATATTTCACATTGATAAAAGTAGTAAAATAAATATGAAATAAATGTGTTTGTTTTAAATTTAAGATTTGGCAATCAATGATTTTTGAAAAAAACGATATAAATAAAATAAGCGATTTATTAGATAATGTCCCACAAAATCATGAATTTTGTTATACTTGGACAATCAGAAATGAAGAGTTAAAAGATAAATTAATTTTTACTCTTTATACCAATTTAGTAAATTTGGATGGACAAAAAGATGAAAATTCCAACTTAATTTCTATTTTGACACAAATGGGTACAGTTGAATTACATAATTGTACTTCATATATGTTATTCGAACCCGATGAAGTGATTTTTATAAGTGAAACAGCAGATAAAATATCTTCACTAATAGTCGGTAAAAAAGGAACAATCTCATTATATTCTAATATTGATAAAAAATTAATTGGAGCTGATTTTGCTGAATTAAATACAGCATATATAATGTCGGCTATGCAGTTATCCATAACTGAGGCGATAATTTAATGATAGATAAATTTAAAAAAGTTGAAGTTTATAATACCACAGAATTAAATAGATTACCTAAAAAGCCTATAATTGACTTAATAAAAAAAGCCGCAGTCTGCGAAAAAATAAATGAGTTTGAAATTAAAGTTATTTTTGTAAATAAAGTTGAAATTTTAAGACTTAACAATGAGTTTTTGAAACATGATTATTATACAGATGTAATAACATTTAACTTAGATGAAGAATTTATTGATGGTGAAATTTATATCTGCACTGATATAGCTCAATCACAAGCTGAAGAGTATAAAGTTAGTTTCAAATCTGAATTAATGAGATTAGCAATACACGGTTTTTTGCATTTAGCTGGTTATGAAGATTCTAACGATTTTGAAAAAAGACAAATGAAAAGTTTGGAAGATAAATATCTAAATTTAGAATTGAGTTAGTTTTTGTCAATAAGTTGGGTATGAAACGGTTTAAAGGTAAGTAAAAATATAAAAATTGATTTTAATAATATAAATAAAAATAATTATGTTTGAAAGAATAATACAAATAATAGTTTATGTACTTAATTCATTAAAGGCTGACCAAAATATTGATGCTGTTGATATTAAGGAGTTGAGTCAATTAGGATATTCAGAAGTAGAAATCTCAACGGCAATTAGTTGGCTTGTAGATAAAGCAGAATTTGATAAACTTGACGAAATATTTACAACCTCTTATACTACCAACTCAAATAGAATTTTCCACGAAAGTGAGATAGATTTATTTACCAAAGAAGCCTTGGGCGAATTAATTCAACTACAATCTTTGAAAGTACTTAATAATAGCCAAGTTGAGTTATTAATAGAAAAAGCATTATTCTCAGGTGTAACTAAATTGGATTTAATTACACTAAGACAAGTTGTAGCCGGAATGATATTTAATGTTTCAAACAACATAGAAAGTAACAAAAGACTAATGTTATTCGGAAATGAAAGTATAAATTAAGCGATTATAAATTCTAAATTAGTTTAGTTTTTTGTCTTTCTGATAACTAAAATTTTACTACACCACGAAATAGTATTATATTTAAGTCATTTTTTGTAACTCAAAAATAATGCTACCTATATACTCAATAAATCCAACCTTGAGTATGAATATATCAAAAGCACAAAGAAAATTTATTAACGTCCAAAACTTTTAGTTAATATTATTGAGATTTTATTGATATCATAAAAAACAGAATTAATTTCATTAAAGACAAAAATTTAAATTTACTATAAACCTACTAAAAGAGTTATAAAATCAAAACTTTAATTTAGAAGATTTTTTTAATATTTTTTAAATTTTAAAATTCTTAAGTTATATTCATATCACAAAAAAGAGCATGTTATTTTTATTTAAAAATGTAAATTATTGTTACATATATTTAGTTGTAATTAAGAATTTACGACGTTTTTGTTGTATTAAAGATATGATTATATTAGCACAAATAGTTTGTATGGTAAAAATTACAACGTTTTCTCAAATATAACTTATGGAATAAAATGATTATAGAAAAGATTGATATATAATTCTTAATTAAATCTAGTAGAGGTGAAACAAAAGAGTTCCATTCCGCTGGAGTTTAAAGAAATATAATAATTCACTTCATTTATGCTTCCAACCCCACTTTCCCACAAAAATACTAATTATAAGCAAATATCGTCAAAAAAAATGTTAATCCTTGTAAATTAAATTACATATTAGAGTTTTTTATTTACTAAAATTAGCTTAATTTCTAATTAATTACAATGTCAAAAACAAAAATAATTTTAAACTAAAATTAATATACTTAAAATTCAAAAATGGATATAATTAAATCAAATATTTCGATAAAATCTGCAGCATTTGCAGAGAATAAAGAACACAACCTTAATTTATTAAAGGAGTTCAGAGAAAAGTACGAAAAAATTAGTCTTGGGGGCAATGAAGCTGCACGACTAAAGCATACTGAACGCGGAAAATTACTTGTTAGAGATAGAATAAAAGGGCTATTGGATAAAGACACGCCATTTTTGGAGTTTTCGCCATTAGCAGCAAATGGGATGTATAACGATGAAGCACCTTCCGCTGGAGTTGTTACTGGCGTTGGGCTAATTCACGGAATGGAGTGTTTGATTGTGGCAAATGACGCTACAGTTAAGGGTGGGACATATTTCCCGATGACAATCAAAAAACATATCAGAGCCCAACATATTGCAATGAGAAATCATTTGCCGTGCATATATTTGGTGGATTCTGGTGGGATATTTTTGCCGGAGCAAGCCGATACTTTTGCCGATAAAGAGCATTTTGGGAATATATTTAATAATCAAGCGAAAATGTCTGCGATGGGCATTCCACAGATAGCTGTTGTTATGGGGTCTTGCACTGCTGGTGGGGCTTATGTGCCTGCTATGAGTGATGAAGTAGTTATGGTGCGTAATCAAGCGACTATCTTTATCGGTGGTCCGCCATTGGTTAAAGCAGCTACAGGCGAGGTCGTAACTGCCGAAGAATTGGGTGGTGCAGATGTTCATACCAAAATTTCGGGTGTGGCTGACCACTTAGCCGAAAATGATGCACACGCTCTGCATATTACGCGAAATATTATCGAAAACTTTGGCAAACGAACTAAGTTTGATATTGGTCGCAAAGACTACGAAGAGCCAAAGTATAGTGCTGATGAGATTTATGGAATATTGCCGAAATCGCTGAAAACTCCTTTTGATATGAAAGAAATTATCGCAAGAATAGTTGATGGTAGTAAATTCCAAGAATTTAAAGAAAACTACGGTCGCACTTTGGTAACTGGATTTGCTTCGATTATGGGTTATCCGGTTGGTATTATTGGTAATAATGGTGTTCTTTTTGGTGAGTCAAGCCAGAAAGGGGCACATTTTATTGAATTATGTTCTATTCGTAAAATTCCGCTCATTTTCTTGCAAAATATCACTGGTTTTATGGTAGGCAAAAAGTACGAACATGGTGGCATAGCTCGCGATGGTGC
>JBEICW010000044.1:0-12180 GCA_040383785.1 Ignavibacteria bacterium
ATTTTTAATATTACAATTATTAATACACTTTAAGTAATTTTAAAGCTATTAATAACATACTAATCAATAATACTGGTTTAATAATTTTTTCACCTTTGGAAATTGAAACTTTTACTGCAATGTAACTTCCTAAAGATGAGCCAATTCCCAAAATTAATCCTAAAAGTAAATTCAAATTCCCATTAAAAATAAATATTAATAAACTTGGAATCGTATAAATCATAACTATGAAACTTTTATGAAAATTGGTTTTAACTAAATTTTTGTGTAAAATTTTATTAACTGCATACATCAATATAAATCCAATACCAACTTGTATAAATCCACCATAAAATCCAATCAAAAACATAACTGGATACATTATAAAAGGCATTTTCATTAATTCTTCTTTTACATTTGAAATCTTCAAATTAAATACCATACTTAACATCACAAATATCATCACCAAGCCAAGTATAAATTCAAAAACTTCACCAGTTATCCGAACAGCTGCCAAAGTGCCAATAATTGCACCAGGTATAGTTATTATAGACATTTTCCAACTTAATGAGTATTCGTCTATAAATTCCTTTTTATATGTTCTTACAGCAGAAAATGTTTGCATAAATATGCCAAGTCTATTTGTTCCATTTGCAGTAGTTGTATCCAAACCCATAAAAATTAAAAATGGCAATACAAATACGGAACCACCTCCAGCGATTACATTTATAAAACCAACTGCCAATCCAATAATAAATAAAATTATAAATTGTAATAAAGTGTAACCATAAAAGTCATTCGTAAAAAAATCAATAATTATATCAAACATAAATTATTCAAAATATAATTTTTAAATAAAAAAAATGTGTTTTTGAGGTCATTTAAAATAAATTTGCCAGTTTTTAGATTATTTTTAGCAAAATGAAAAAATAATTTACTAAATTTAAATATTTTTTACCAAAAAGTGTGATTTTTTTTAATTTTTTTTGTTATTGTTATATACAGAATATAAAAAATGAAAAATAATTTTAAAAATATGTCGGACGAAGAATTAGCTGCGTTTTTATCGCAAGATGATTATAATGCCCGTTTGGCTTTTGATGAAATTTATTCAAGAAATTCAAATAAAGTTTATCTTTATTGTAAAAAAATATTTAAAAATGATTTAGTTGCACAAGATGTTTTTCAAGAGACTTTTATTAATTTTTTTGAAGCATGTAGAAGTGGAAAATCAATGACAAATGTGCAAAGATTTTTGATAAAAATAGCACGAAATATTAGTTTAAATTTAAAAAGTAAAAACAAACCAGAATTTAGTTTTATTGATGAAATAGAACTTCCATTTTATGATAATGAACAAGATAACGAAGAAAGTGATAAAATTTTAGATATGGCTTTGCAAACTTTACCAGATAAATATAGAGAAGTGTTGATTTTAAAAGAATTTTTGAATATGTCTTACAGTGAAATAGCACTTATTCTGGATTTAAATCCTTCTGTTGTGAGAATAAGAATTTTTAGAGCAAAAAATAAATTAAGAGAAGTTTTAACTCCTTATATCAAAGTGTTAAAAAGAATTTAAAAAGTTAAAAAAAATAATTATGATTTATTTAGAAAATATGTAAATAAGTGTAATAAAATGAAAAATAAAGAAAAATATAATTAAAGGTTTATAATGGACAACGTTAATTTACTAAATTTACCACCTTCTGAAAAGTTAGTTGCAATTTTAGATGGTGAGCTTAGTCAAAATGAAGCTGGAAGTTTTTTCCAAGATTTGTATAATAATCAAGACCTTCAAGACCAATTTTTTGATTTGATACAAATTAAAAATAATTTTAGAGGTGCTGGAGCTATGCCTCCGGACTTTTTGAAATCAAATATTTTAAAAGGTATTGGATTGGCTGCTGCTTCTACAATCACTTATCAAACTGTTGCAACTAATAATTTTGTAAGCTGGGGTAGTGCTTTTATGCAAACATTGGGTAGCAAAATTTCAATTGCTATGATTTCGGCTTTGATGGCAAGTCTTGTTACTATTGGTATTATGAATTATGATTCAGATAATTCTAAATTTACGTCAAAAGAAAAAAATTCATTTGCAAATTATCAAAATAATGCTAAAAACAAAATTAACAACAATCCAAATAACTCAAATCATATTAATGGATTAGTTACAGGTAGTAATTTAGAAGTTTTAAACAATAAAACTAGTAACACTACAAATTACAAATCGTCCCGAATTCCTATTACTAAGTCATTTTCAGCAAAATCTACTTCTAATTTGTTTTCTAATAAGATTACAAATACAAATGTAGACAAAACAAAAAATCTTACTATAAATATGGATTTAGTGCAAAATTCTAAAAAGTCAAATGAAAATTCCAATCTCAATAATATTAATTCTGATAATAAAAATATTAATAATCTTAATGATTTTACTTTAAAAGATGAAGATTCAGATTATGACAAAAATTCTTTAGTACCCGGAGCAGTTCCAGAATCAAAATATAAAGTTGAAATTATAAGTAAAAAAAGCAATTCTAATAATTCTATAAACTCTAATTCAAATGAAAGTAAGGTTGAACCAAGTTCTGAAATTGAAAATACAACAATTAAAAATGACCCAAATAGCGATTTAGATTTTTACAACACTGAAATGACAAAAAATATGTTTTTGGAACAAGATAGTAAAATGTCTTTCCATTTTAGAAATTTTAGTGCTAAAACAGTTAATGATTTGGATATACCACAATTGAGCAATCCTATAATAAATAATATTGGTGCAGGTATTTTATTTGAAATGTCTGAAAAGTGGTCTTTAGGTTTAGAAATTGGACAAGAAAATTTTGAACAAGAATTTAAAGCACAAAATGGAACAAATCAAATCAATTTACAACAAAATCATCTAGCATTTTGGGGTGGTGCATTGGTTAGATACAACTTTAATAATACTAAAGTAAAATCAGAATTTAATCCATATGTGAATATGCTTATTGGTTCTACTGATATTGGACCTTTGGTCAAACCATCAATTGGGATTACATACAACATTTCTAATGACTTTGCTGTTTTTGGAGCTGGAGAATATACTGCAATGTATAGCAAATATAATTCTGTTTGGTATAATACTCAAAAATATGGATTTACTTATGGCTTTATCTTAAAATTCTAATTGAAAATTTAAAACTCCTCTCTTGTCCTTGTGTGTTTTACGGATAAATGGGGCATAACTAATTGTATAATGAATAACCCTAATTACATTAGATATACCCTTTTTTTATCTATATATAACTATCTTGCTTGATATATTTTTTTCACTTGTTTTAATAAATCAAACATTTCTGACAATTTATACTGAGTAGCAGCATCACTTTTGGCTTCTTTTGGATTTGGATGGGATTCAATAAATAGCCCATCTATTCCTGTTGCAACGGCTGCCTTTGCTAACGGAAGTATAAACTCTGGTTGCCCACCCGACTCTGCACCAATTGATGGTTGTTGTAATGAATGAGTTGCATCATAAATAACAGGATAATTAAACTTTTTCATAATTACCAATGACCTAAAATCAACTACCAAATTATTATATCCAAAAAAAGTACCTCTTTCTGTCAATAATATATTATTATTACCTGTAATGGATACCTTTTCTGCAGCTTTTTCCATATCATAAGGAGACATAAATTGTGCTTTTTTAATATTTACTTTTTTACCTGATTTACCAGCAGCAACTAATAAATCTGTCTGTCTCGATAAAAATGCAGGTATTTGCAAATAATCCACATACTTAGCAGCCAATTCTACATCTTCAACAGTGTGTACATCAGTTATTGTTTCTACTTCAAAGTCCTTCCCTACTTCATTTAGATAACGCAAAGCGATTTCATCACCAATTCCAGTAAATGAATTTACACTTGTTCTATTTGCTTTTTTGAACGAGCCTTTTAACACAAATTTCATATCCAAATCTAAAGCTATTGGCTTTATAACTCTTGCTACCTCTACTAATAATTCTTTTGACTCTATTACGCAAGGTCCAGTAATTAATACAAATTGATTTTTCATTTACTTTTTAAAATTATGTTTGTAATTTTAATGCAATTTAATGAATTAAGATAACATTTTGATACAAATTATAATTTAAAATTAAATCAAATTATTGATTAATTTTGCAAACGAAATTTGCTTCAACTTATATTTAATTTTTAAATTAGATGAAAATACTTATTAATCAACTTGGAAGAATTGGCGATTTGATACTAATTACACCAGCATTTTTTGAATTGAAAAAACAATTTCCTTATGCTGAAATATATTTAATTGCTGGAGATAAAAATTATCAAGCTGTAATAGATAATACTAATTTAAATAGAATATTCGTTTATCACAAAGGGATAAAAGGAGTTTTAAAACTAATTTCTCAAATTAGAAAACATAAATTTGATTATTACCTTGACCCCAAAGACCACAAATCAACAGAAAGTGGTTTGCTTTCTAAAATTGTAAAATCAAAAGTGAAAATTGGTTGTAAAAATCCAAATGCAAATTTTGATATTGATATTAATGAAATTCGAGCTAAAGTAGATTTACATTTTACTGATGTTGTTATGGCAGGAATTAAGTATATTTGTGCAAAAGAAAATAAAGAAATCAAATTTAATCAAACTCCAAAACCAGTTTTATACACTAACTTAAAATCAGAAGAATATTTACATAGATACTTAATTGAGAATGGAATAAACGAGTTTTTGCTAATTAATATATCAGCAAGTAATTCAAATAAAATGTGGATATTAGATAGATGGAATGAGTTTATTACTTATTTAATAAGCAATAATTACATAAATGAAAACTTGCAATTAATTATTTGCTCTGCACCAACTGAATCCAATGATGCTAAAAGTTTAGTTTCCAAATTTATTCAAAATGTATATTATTTCCAATCGCGAAATATAAATGATATTTTTTCGCTTGTAAATAAAGCTAAATTACTAATTTCGCCAGATACATCTGTTATTCATATTGCAGCAGCTTTTGATACTCCAATTATCGGACTTTATAGTGGCAATCATATTTTCTTTGATAAATTCAAACCAACCTATACTAAAGAAAATGCAGAATTATCACAAATAATTAGAGCTAAAGATGGAGATGATGGAATACACACAATAGAGTTAAATCAAGTTATTGAAAAATTTGAAATTATTAAAAATATTTTCAATAATGAAAAGCGAAATTAAATTGGATGATATAAAATGAAGATAGCTTGGCACAAAACTTATGCCCACCCATTGCCTGAAAACCATAAGTTTCCAATGAAAAAGTATAACTTAATCAAAGAAGAATTATTATCTCGTAAAATTGCAAATGAAAAAGATTTTCTCTCACCAAATATGATTATAGAAGATTTTATTCTTCTAACTCATAGTCCAGAGTATTGGAATAAGTTAAATAATTTAAAATTAACGCCCAAAGAACTTAGAGTTACCGGATTTCCACAAGAACAAGCCATAATTGACCGTGAACGTTATATTATGGAAGGAACTAAGGAATTAAGCATTTATGCACTTGAAGGTCATATTGGGCTTAATATTGCTGGAGGTACTCATCACTCATTTACGAATAAAGGTGAAGGTTTTTGTTTATTAAATGACCACGCTATTGCAACAAATTATCTAATTGAAAATAAATTAGCAAAAAAAGTCTTGATTTTAGATTTGGATGTTCACCAAGGTAATGGAACTGCAGAAATCTTTAGGGATAAAACCATTAAATATAATTCAAATGTATTTACTTTTAGTATGCACGGCAAAAATAATTATCCTTTGCTGAAAGAAAAGTCAGACTTGGATATTGAATTAGAGGACAGAACTGATGATAATACATATATTAGTTTGCTTAGAGAATATTTAAAAAATACAATTGAAAATTTCAAACCAGATTTTATTCAATACCAAGCTGGAGTAGATATATTGGCTACAGATAAATTTGGCAAATTAGCAATTAGTTTAAATGGTTGTAAAATTAGAGATGAAGTAGTATTTGAAACTGCATATAATTACCAAATTCCAATCGTATGCACCATGGGTGGTGGTTACTCACCAGATATTAATGACATAATAGAAGCACATTTGAATACCTTTCAAATAGCAAAGTATATTTTTGGGTGATTAGCAAATAATATAAAAAAAGGCAGAGTGTTTAAACTTTGCCTATTGATTTTCTGTATTATTTTTCGTAATTAATTGTTATAAATTACAATAATTAATTTTCTATATATTTATTAAGGGGGCTATACTATTTTTTTCATTAGAATATTTGGAGTATCAATTTAAGAAATAGTAATTGCCCCTTTAATTTTAATTTAGCTTTTAGAAAATTTAATTATTTGATAACATTAATAGTTTTAGTTACCGAACCATTTGGAGTATAAATTTGAATATAATAAACTCCAGAAACAACATTTGAGAAATCTAAATCAAATGAATAGAAACCTTCTGTTTGATTTAAGTTTTCAGCAATTGTATCTACCAAGTTACCAACTGAATTATATAATCTTACAGTTACTTCAGAAGAAGTTGGTAAGTTATAAACTATAGAAGCTAATTCAGTAGTTGGGTTTGGACTTACTTTTACACCAATTTCAAATAATTCACCAGTAATGTTATCTTCTCTTTCGATAGATGTAACTGGTTGAGCTTTATATTCTTTATTGATTGGGTCATACTCTGACCAAGGTAAATCCCATCTTAATGAAATTAATTCACTAAATGCACCTCTATAAGTAACTCTTTCTAATATTTCGTTATCTAAACTAACACTACCAACATTTGCAAAACTTGCAGTATTTAAATAATCAGCATCTAATTTTGGAACTGGATTAAATCCTAAACCAACAGTAAATGGAGCAGTTAATTTTGCATTATCGGCAGTTTGTTTGTTTATTACGTTATTAAATCCAGCAGTTTCTAACCAAGTGTCAGCTAATACTGGATTTGAACCTACTACCATATTAGCACCTTTGACACCAAACCAACTATTGTTTCTAACTATTAATGAATCATTATTAGCAGCATTCTGTGATTGTGAAGATAATACTTCAATACCACGAGGCCAACCTAAGAAAATAGTATTAACAATTGATGCTCTTGAGTTTCTTCTAATCTGAGCGCCAGCACCAAATCTATTGTGATAATTTGTAGCACCAGTTCCAGTAGAAGTTGAAGTCCAAGAAGTATCAGCTAATGGTCCAATAGCAGTAATATTTGAAAATATTGAACTTGATAATGGAGCGTTATATGAACCACTTGCATCATTATCCATTTCAAATGCTTGTGATGTAGAAGCATCTGCTCTATCTTTAAATCTTTGTACTAAACCAAACTGAACTTTACCACTAAAACCATTATCAGTATCAAAGTCATCATCTAAAGTACCAATTGCTATTAAATGTTTAGCATTTACTGTTCCACCAAACCATTCGTAAGCATCATCATTTCCATAAGAAACTTGGATATGGTCAATTACAGTTTTATTACCAACAGCACCCATAGTTAATGAGTTTAATTCTTGGTTAGGAGCAGCAGCAATACCTGCAAATTCTATTCTAACATATTGCATTACACCACTACTATCAGTATCGTCTGGAGAAGTTTTACCACCAAACCAACCTCTTGTTTTTAAAGTTGCATCGTCAGCGATACCACCTTCCAAAGCTGCTTCACCACCAGGGTGATTAGTAGAAGCTTTACCACAAATTAATACACCACCCCAGTCACCACCACGTCTTTGACCAATTGTAGCCGAAGATGTCATAATAATTGGTAATTGTGGAGTTCCTTTTGCATAAATTTTACCACCACGGTTAATACAAATTGCTGAGTTTTCACCAACTGTATCACCTACGATAATTGTTCCAGGTTGAATTGCTAAAGTACCACCATCATTTACGAATACGTAACCATTTAAGCCATAGATTTTAGTATTTGATAATTGAACTCTGTCAATAATTGGAGTACTCAATACCGAATCCACCATTACTGGAGCTGGTTGTTCGATATAGAATGCTTCGTCATTAATGTCTGTAATTTCTTCATTTAACGTACCATCAGCATTTAATAATACCATTCTTACAAAACCAGAAGTAGTGCTAATAGCTGGAACTCTAAATCCTCCGGCAAATACACCTCTTGTTGCACTATCTAATCTATTAGTTGCACCCTGTAAGTTAGTCCAAGGACCTGTTTTTGATGTACCAAATTGGAAAGTAAATCTTCTTTTGAATGTTAATGTAGTATCCCATCTCAAATCAACTGAAGTACCTGGTCTAAGTATTAATCCACCAGTTGGATATAACAATTTTACTGTAGTTAATTCAACTGGTTTGTTATCTTCAATTGTAAATGGAGCATCGTTTCTATCAGTTATTTGTTCGTTATAAGAACCATCTTCGTTCAATAATACCATTCTAACATAACCAGTTGTAGTTAATGTATTTGGAACAGTAAAACCTTCTTTAAATTCACCTCTATTTGTACCATTATCTAATACACTTTCAACGCCCGGTATATTTAACCAAGGTCCATTAGGATTAGTTCCAAATTGGAATGCGAATTTTTTGTTTAAAGTTAAAACAGTATCCCATTTCAAATCTACTTTCATACCTGGTTTGAATTGTTCGCCACCAGCAGGAGATTTTAAAGTAACTTTAGTTAAAACTGGGTCAACAAATGCTTTGTATTCTTTATTATTAGGGTCATATTCTGCCCAAGGTAAATCCCATCTTTCACCTTCAACTTCATTGAATGCACCAATATATGGTACTTTATCAAAGAAACTGTCAGACAAATCAACACTACCTACTTTTGTGAAGTTAGATGAATTTAAGAAAGTTGCATTTGTTCCTGGTTTAGGATTAATTCCGTTACCAATTTCAAAAGGATTTAATATTCTTGAATTAATAGCAGAAGATTTATCTATTGTATTATTGAAAATAGTATTATCTAAATAAGTATCTGTGATTGTAGCGCCAGAACCAATTACTAAATTAACACCTTTAACACCATACCATTGATTATTTCTAATTAAAATTGAATCAGCTTTTGCAGCATTTTGAGATTGTGAAGATAACAATTCCATACCACGAGGCCAGCCTAAAAATACTGTATTAACAATAGAAGCTCTTGAGTTTCTTCTAATCTGAGCACCAGCACCAAATCTATTATGATATGTTCTTGCAGCAGTACCAGTAGAAGTTGATGTCCAAGATGTATCAGCTAATGGTCCAATTGCAGTAATGTTTGAGAATATTGGACTTGATAATGGTGAATTAAATGAACCACTTGCATCATTATCTTGCTCAAAAGCTTGAGAAGTAGAAGCATCTGCTCTATCTTTGTGTCTTTGAACTAAACCAAATTGAATTTTACCACTAAAGCCATTATCAGTATCAAAGTCATCGTCTAAAGTACCAATTGCGATTAAATGTTTAGCATTTACTGTTCCACCAAACCACTCATAAGCATCATCATTACCATACGATACTTGGATATGGTCAATTACAGTTTTACGTCCAACTGCACCCATTGTTAACGAGTTTAATTCTTGGTTCGGAGCTGCAGCTATACCTGCAAATTCTATTCTAACATATTGCAATACACCACTACTATCATTATCATCTGGAGAAGTTCTACCGCCAAACCAGCCTCTTGTTTTTAGAGTTGCATCATCAGCAATACCACCTTCTAAAGCTGCCTCACCACCTGGGTGATTAGTAGAAGCTTTACCACAAATTAATAAACCACCCCAGTCACCACCACGTCTTTGACCTACAACAGCTGAAGAAGTCATTACGATTGGCATTGTTGGAGTACCTTTTGCATAAATTTTACCACCACGGTTAATACAAATTGCTGAGTTTTCACCAACTGTATCACCTACGATAATTGTTCCTGGGTCAATAGCTAATGTACCACCGTCATTTACGAATACATAACCATTTAAACCATAGATTTTTTTGTTAGATAATTGAACTCTACCTGTAATTGGATTACTTAATACAGAGTCAACTTTTGATGGAGCAGGTTGGTCAATATTAAATGCAACATCATTTATATCACTAATACTTTCATTCAAAGAACCATCAGCATTTACAAGAACCATTCTAATAAAACCAGAAGTAGTTTTTAACGCAGGCACTCTAAAACCACCAGCAAAAACACCTCTTGTAGCACTATCTAATCTATTAGATGCACCAGGTAAATTAGTCCAAGGTCCATTTACATTTGTTGCAAATTGGAAAGTAAATCTTTCTCTAAAAGTTAAAGTAGTATCATATCTAATATCAACTGAAGTACCTGGTCTGAAAGTTTCGCCACCAGCAGGGTACAATAATTTTACTGTACGTAATACTTGTGGAAAATATTCTTTATTGATTGGGTCGTATTCTGCCCAAGGTAAGTCCCATCTTTCAGCAGGATTTGAAGAGAATGCTCCTCTATAAGATACTTTTGTAAAAAAGTTATCATTAATTGGCACAGTACCAAAAGATGTAAAATTTGCATTAGTTAAGTAATTTGCAGCGTTTGTAGGCACTGGATTAATATCAACACCAGTTGCAAATGGATTAGTTAATCTTGCATTATTACCAGATTGTTTATCTATAACATTATTAAAATTAGCAGTTTCTAACCAAGTGTCTTGAATTAAAGCACCTGAACCAACAACTAAATTAACACCTTTAATACCAAACCAGTTGTTATTTCTAACACCTAAAGAGTCACTATTTGCAGCTCTGTGCGCTTGAGAAGATAAAACTTCCATACCTCTTGGCCATCCCAAGAAAATAGTATTTAAAATTGAAGCTCTTGAGTTTCTTCTAATCTGAGCACCAGCACCAAATCTATTGTGATATACATTCGCACCAGTTCCAGTTGAAGTTGCAGTCCAACTTGTATCTGCTACTGGACCAATTGCAGTAATATTTGAAAATACTGGACTTGATAATGGTCCGTTATATGAACCACTTGCATCGTTATCCATTTCAAATGCTTGTGAAGTAGAAGCATCTGCTCTTTCTTTAAATCTTTGTACTAATCCAAACTGAACTTTACCAGACCAGCCGTTATCACCATCAAAGTCATCATCTAAAGTACCAATTGCAATTAAATGTTTAGCATTTACTGTTCCACCAAACCATTCGTAAGCATCATCATTACCATAAGATACTTGGATATGGTCAATTACTGTTCCACGTCCAACACCACCCATTGTTAATGAATTTAATTCTTGATTAGGAGCTGCAGCAATACCTGCAAATTCAATTCTAACATATTGCAATACACCACTACTGTCGTTATCGTCTGGTGTAGTTTTGCCACCAAACCAGCCTCTTGTTTTTAAAGTTGCATCGTCAGCGATACCACCTTCCAAAGCTGCTTCACCACCAGGGTGATTAGTAGAAGCTTTACCACAAATTAATACACCACCCCAGTCACCACCACGTCTCTGTCCAACTGGAGCAGAAGAAGTCATAATAATTGGGTGAGTTGCAGTTCCTTTTGCGAAAATTTTACCACCACGGTTAACACAAATTGCTGAGTTTTCACCAACTGTATCACCAACGATAATTGTTCCTGGTTGGATTGCTAATGTACCACCGTCATTAACAAATACATAACCATTCAAACCATATATTTTTTTATTTGATAATTGAACTCTACCTGTAATTGCATTACTTAATACAGAGTCAATTTTAACTGGTACTGGTTGTTCAATTTCAAATGGTGCATCAGTAACGTCAACAACATTTAAATTTTCTGAACCATCAGTATTTAATAATACTATACGTAAGTAACCAGTTGTAGTTTTTGTAGCTGGGATTCTAAATCCACCAGCAAACGCTCCTAAAGTTGCACTATCTAATCTATTAGTTGCACCAGATAAATTAGACCAAGGTCCATTTGGACTTGTGGCAAATTGAAAATTAAATCTACTTCTAAAAGTAGTACTATCAGTACCAGCAAAAGTTTCCCAACGTAAGTCAACAGACGTACCGGGTCTATACTTTTCACCACCATTTGGAGAAAGCATTTTTAATGTTTTAGGCGGTTGAGCTAAGCCAACTGCTACATTAAAAATCACAAGTAAGATGAGCGAATACAAAAATCTCATTTTAAAACCTTTTAATTAATTAAAAAT
>JBEICW010000045.1:0-12118 GCA_040383785.1 Ignavibacteria bacterium
ATAATCTTTTTAACATAATTCAAAAATCAAAATGACATACACATCAGAAGTTGTGATAAATAAGTCAATCGATGAAGTATTTAATTTATTTGATAATTCTGATAATCTCAATAAATAGATAGAAGGAATAGAAAAATTTGAACATATTTCTGCTAAATACGGTGAAGTTGGTGCAAAATCTCGCCTAACTTTTATGCTAGGTAAACGAAAAATGGTAATGATTAAAACTATTCAAAAAAAAGGATTTAGCTTATAATTTTATTGATGCATACTATAAAAAAGGAGTTTATAATATTATTGCGATAAAATTGAAAAAATTAGCGAAAACCAAAGTAAATATTTTAACGAAAATGAACTAATGTTTGACTCATTTTTCATGAAACTATTTGGTATTATTGCACTAGGCTGATTCAAAAAGCAATCTATGAAATATTTAGAAGACTTCAAGAAATTTGCTAAAGAAGTTAATTAATTTTGGACAATTATTCTCATATTTAAAATATATCTGGTTAAATGGTGTTAATATTTATTTTTAATACCATTTTTTTATTTTAAATCTAAAGTCTCAAAATTGGAAAATACTTCATCAGAATTTGCATTAGGAATACAATATCATTTAAGTCCACTTACTTTGATTTATCAAGCAATTATGCAATTGCCTAATTTAGCTATTCCATTATACCTTATTTTTAATAACAAAGATACTTCAGAGGCAATTTATTTTGTAATTTTTGCAATTTTAACTTTAATTTCGGTACCTGCTATAATTTTGAGATGGTATTATTTCAATTATACCCTTACAGACAACGAGATTATTATCAATTCTGGGGTTTTGAGTAAACAAACTCGCCATATTCCATATTCTAAAATTCACAATGTAAATACTACTCAAAATTTCCTACAGAAAATATTTAGAATTGCATCTGTGAAAATTGAAACAGCTGGAGATAGTGCTACTGAGGGTGTATTAAATTATTTGAGCGTTGAAAATTCAGAAGTAATAAAACAACAACTTAATCAATTATCAAGCTCTGCGAGTAGATATTCTCAATCAAGTTCAAATATTAATGATCAAGGCAATTTTCAAAAGAATTCACAAATTAATGGAAACGAATTAATAGAAAAAAAAATTACTGATGAGTTGCAAGAAATAAGCACAGAACCAGAAACAATCAGTAATAATTATTCAACCCCCAAAGAAAATGAAAAAATAAAAGATAATGCAGAAAATATAATATTTGCATTGACTAATAAAGAATTAGCGAAATTTGCTGCAATTAGAGCTCGTCCTATATTTTTGGTATTTGCCTTTTGGGTATTTAATCTTTATAACCAATTTTCACTTTTTGGTGGCGGTGATTTTTTGCAAGATATAGAAGATAATTATTCTGGTAGTTTCGATAGTGTAAGTTTAACCGAACAAATATTCATAATTACAGGTAGTTTATTTTTGATATTTTTAATATCTTGGGTTATGGATTTTTTAGTTACTTTTAATAGTTTTTATGGATTTCAATTAAAGATGGAAAACCTAAAATTATATCTAAAAAGTGGGCTTTTGAACTCTGTGCAATCAACAATTCCTATCAAAAAAATACAAATGATTCAGATTAAAACTAATAAAATCAAAGAGTATTTTAATTATAATTCTTTACTTTTGGATACTGCTGGAGTTACAGCAAATAAACAAAGTAGCTCTGAAATGGTAGTACCGTTTGCTAAATATCAGGATATTTTATCAATTTTAGGTAATTTTATAAAGTTTGAAACTGAGTTTATTGCATCTAAAATTTCAGAAAAAATGATAAACCGTAGAACAATTAAATTTGCAATTTTTGATATTATACTTACTTCAATTGTAGTTCCATTTACAAGTTATTATTTCTTCTTATTGTTGTTATTTGTACCAATTATGTATCTTTATAATTTATATTATTATAATAGTTTCTCATATTTTAATAATATTGATTACATTTTAATTAGATTTGGGGTATTTTTCAAAAAGCAAATAATAATACCAATTGATAAAATTCAAAGTGTAACTATAACTAATAATTACTTCCAACGTAGATTGGGCTTGAGTAATTTGATTATAGACACAGCAGCATCTGATAATATGTCTGACGCATCTATTCCAGATATGGATTCCGAAGACTGCAATAGACTTTATAAAGAAATAAATAATATTTTAAGAGAAAAATTGAAGAAGAAAATTTGTATTAGGGGAATTAGTGACACCTAACCTTCAATTTATCACTACACTTCCAGTCTGATCGTTCCATTTCTAGGGTAACGAATTTCGCCATCATCTGATTTGGTAATTATACATAAATCAATTCTAAGGGTTTCATCTCTTTTAAATATTGTTTTATCAATTGCAACTTCAATTACTTGGTCAACTGCATATTTTATTGAAGTGATATGCATTGGCTCATCCGGGTAAAGCATATAACCATACTTGTGAAATTTTAAATCAAACCTAATTGGATAATTTACAGAAATAATAACCTCTTCATCATCTGCGAGTCTCTGTTCTGTGTCTAGTCTAAAGTAAACAAATTTATCATCAGAGCCAAAAATGAACTTAGTAAGAATTTCACCAAATTGGTGCATTGCTTGCATTTCTGCTTTAGTATTGTAAAAACCAGCTTTAAACCATTGGTCTTCTGCGGAAATTAATCCATCTATAATTGGTGTAATTGGAGCAGTTGGTTGTGCAAATACTTGTTTTTCAGACTTCTGCATTATATAATTATTTAGATTAACTGGAATGTCAATTTTGACTTCAGTGGCAACTAATGTATAGAATTTAACAAGATAATGCCTAAATAATACATCGAAATCTTCCATATTCGGAGCTGAATGTTCATCGCCAAACCACCAATACCAGTCAGAACCTTCAGCTATTAGAAGGTATTTATACGCTTGTTTTTTTACTTCTAATGATAAATTGTTTTTTACACCATCAAACACTCTACGCGCTTCGGAAAGGTATTTCCAAGCTATTTGATCTTCTTTATGTCCGATCCAAATTTTGAAATTCCCATTTATCCAAGAGCCAGCTCTAATATTACTTAATAATTCATATTTATTATTCAGATTATAACCGTCATTTTTTACTGTATTTACTATTTCAGAAAATGTAACAGTATTTAAATTTTCGTCATTTTCTAAATATGAATATAGTTTTTCTAAAAACTCAATTCCATTATTTTTATAGAATTCCCAGCAGTTTTCGCCATCTAAAATAATTGTTACAACAGCTTGTTTTAATGTTTCTTCGCCCTTATTATGTATTATCTCATTGCGAATATTATTGAGATAAGAAGTAAAATCCGTTACTGCATCCTCGGGATTCCAATTAGAATATAAAAATCCAATTTTATCAGATAATATGTGATCTCTAAAAAACAAAACTACATTATCTGAATTATTTGTTAGTTGATTTGAGTTATAAATTTTAGGAAAATACTTTTCTAATTTGTCTGTTTTATTAGTAGATTTATAATATACAGACTCATCACTTGCCGCCCATTTTACATTTTGTTCAGCAAAAATATTCAATACTTCATTTGATATTGAACCTTCTGATGGCCAGAATCCTATACTATCAAAATTGTAGTTTGGCAATTTTTTATGTAAATAATCTATTGAAAGCTCTATTTGCTTTTCCGCATCTTCTTTATATTGGAATAAATCCTTTTCTAAAGTCATATTAGGCATAGATTCTAATGCAGAATTAGTATCTACCAATAATGGAAGTATCGGGTGATAAAAAGGTGAAACAGAAATATCAATTTGACCTAAATTATATAGTAATTTATATTGTTTAATTATTTCAGACATTAAGTCTAAATGGCAATCTAAAAGTAAGTTTTTCTCTAATTCGGTGTAATTACTACCCTTATCTAAAAGTCGTTTAATTAGTGGATTTTTTCGACTTATTTCACCAACCCAAGTTAAATTATACCAAACCTGTAAATTTAAATAATCTTGATTGGTAAATTCATTTACGGCATTTTTATTTTCAAAATTCTTATAGTATAACTCTCTAAAACGACTATGTGGTAATATTAAATTATCTAAATTACAAATAAAAAATGAACTTAGAATTTCTTTTTTTTCATCAAAAGTAAGGTGTTCTGCCCTAATTGTACTTAATCTAAATACTTTGTCAGTTACTTTACCTGAAGTATATTCATCTAATTGTACCAATAGAGATGGTACTAAATTAAAAGTTTGTTTAATTTTCGGAAATTTATGAAGCAAAAGGGGTAAATCTAAATAATCTTTAACAGCGTGTAAACGAGTCCAGGGTAAAATAAATTCTTCTACGCCATTATTAATATGATTATAAACTGGTTGATGTTGATGCCATAAAATTGCGATTTTCAGAGGTAACATAGTTTCGGTAATTTATTTAAAAAATAAAAAATATTTCAGATTTAATCATAAATTACCAATTACAAAATTATAATTTGTAACCTACATTTACTCCAAATGTTAAATTAGCATATTTATCATAAAAATCAAAAGATAATTTTGGAGCAATATTAATTTTTTTTACATAAAATTCATATCCCATACCAATTCTATATGAAATTGCAGTTATTTGCTTTATCTCATCAGGAAAAGTTTGATTAGGTAAGTAGTTAATTTTTGGTGCAATTCCGTTATAAATTGTTATACCAGGAGCAAAAAACATTTTAAATCTTTTATTATTTGAATAGACATAAACAGGTAAATTTGCAAAAATATCTACATCACCCATAAAAGATGCCATACCAGAAATACCAATTCCAAAATTATTTACGCTTGAAATTTTGTATTCATAATCCAAACCAGTCGAAACTTTAATTGTTTGTCCTGTTAAATCTCCAACTTTATTATAACTCGTGCCTACAAAAAGACTAATATTGTGCAATTTGTTGTTATTCTCCATATTTTGAGCAAAAAGTTTATCATTACTCAAAATTGTAAAAAATAATATTAAAAGAGTAAAGCTATATTTTAAACCTATTTCAGAGTAATTAATTGTTCTAATCATAAATATCACTATATCATTAAGTTGATTTATTTCACTATTTACAACTATTATTACTAATTTTATGCCAAATATATTTATTTTTTTAAAATATAAACATATTTAATTTACTTTTGACCCCAAAATCCATCATTTTTCAATACATTTATATCAGAATCCACTATATACTGACAGGCTAGTCTTAGGTGATTATTAATAGTTTTTACTTTATTATGAGGCACGAAATTTAGTCTAATTTGTTCTATATTTTTTAATTTGGAAAAATCATATTCTTTCGATTTTTCGAAAATAGAGACAGCACAAGTGCCACAACTACCCAATCCTCTGCAATTTAAGTATTTTGCAATTCCATTATAAGGATAAATGCTATTTTCAATTAGAATATCTCTAAGTTTTTGATTTGATTCAGCATGTATAATAATCTCATTATTATTACATTTATATTTTATTTCAAACATTAATAACTCTTTTGAATTAAATATATTCGGTTATTGAAGTTATTTTCTACTTTCAGGATATATGTACCAAGAGAATATTTTTTCAAATCAAAGAATATTTTTGAACTAAAATTTTCAGATGTTAAAGTTTCATTTTTTTCATCAATTATACTTCCCAAAATATCATAAATAGTAAACTTATAATTTCCAGAAGTTGAATCGCTAAATTGTAAATAAATATCGTCAGTAGTAGGATTGGGGTAAACCATTAATTCGGGAAAAGCACCAAAAAATTTACCCATTTCAGAAGCCATTTCTACTGCCCCTAAAATGTTTAATTTTCCATATCCCCAATATTTATCTCCAACTTTTTTGATATCTCCAGTAAAAATATCATTCAATGCAGTTATCTTTAATATTTCTGTAACCTCTTCAATGCTTAAGTTAGGATAAACCTCCAACATCAATGCTACTGCACCAGTAACCACAGGGCTTGACATTGATGTACCCTCCATAATTCCATAAAAGTCTTTGTTCTGGAACACTTTAGATGAGCCATCAATTACAAAACTTCTTGAAGCACCTTTTAAAGAGTATGTATTTGAATTGGAATTAAATGCAGATGTGATTAACGAACCAGGAGCAGAAATTTCAGGTTTGAATCTACCATCAACAGAAGGACCAATAGAAGAAAAAGGTGAAATATCTCCATTTGAAGTAGGGAAGCCACTACCAATTGCTTGATTAAAATAATTAGTAGTTTGATTTTTTGTAGTATAAGAAGCTACTGAAACAATACTTTTCCCTGTTCCTCCGATTTCTGTAACAGTATAATCAGTATTACCATTATTAAAATCAGATCCAGAAGAACCGCCCAAACCAGCATTCCATAAGTGGATAATTCCGTTATTATTTGCAGTTAATCTAATCATTGGATCTGCACTTAACCTAATATCTTCAAAACTAATAAAAACTCTTGGTTTTCCATTAAATTCAGATTTTGTTAGTGTAACAGTAGCCTTCGCATAAGTTATTGAATTTGATGAGTTGCGAAGTGTTACTTCAGTAATTCCATTTTGACTTGTTTTAAACTTAACAGGATGCCATATTTCACTACCAGAAGTATTTATACCTAATTCTATTTCAATGTCATTACCTTTTTCACCCCAAATATCTACATAGGTTTGTTTGTCGTTAGAAGAGGTTTGAACTGCATCAACAATTGTTTTTAGAGGATTTTTGTTGGTATTAAAGTTTTGCATTAAGTGCATATCACTAATACCACTATTTCCAGCTGCAGTAACTAATATTTTTCCACGAGATTTTAGATTATCACAAGCTCTATCAAATAAGGCAGTACCATCTCTTGGACCAATAGTAGAGCCCAAAGACATATTTATCACAACAGGTTTATTAACTACATCTGCGTAATTGAAAATATATTTAATCCCATCTAAAATATTAGTTTGACCTGTTGTAATAGATTGAGTAGTTAAAAAAATAGGGGAGACCATTACTATTTCACTTGCTGGTGCAATTCCTTCGTATTGATAACCATTATATTCGCCATTACCTGCAGCAATTCCACTAACATGAGTTCCATGACTTTCGTCTTTATAATCATATTGTACAAATTGTAAAGAAGTACCTATTTTTTCATCTCCATAACTAAAGCCAACTGGTGAAACTCTACCAGAAGAATTTCTATGTTGGATCCAAGCTCTCGAAATACGACTTGTAGTTGATTTATCTCTAAAAAAAGCAGAGTGAGTAAAATCAAATCCAGCATCAATTATACCTACAATTACACCGTTTCCCTTGATAGATTTATTTAAAAAACTACCATTGTGTAATAAATTAAATTTTGTTTCAGTTTTTACTTTATCTAAATTTAATCCAACCTTTTCGTCTACTTGTAAATATAAAATCTCTTCAAATTCTAATAATTTACTTATTTTATGTGGTGGTATTTTAATTGAAATAATATCTTTGGTTACTAAGCCAACTAAACAGCCAAAATTAGTTAATTTTTGAGAAATATCTTTACCATTTGTAAGTAAAATTACACCAACATAATATTCTTTATCAAAATTATAGATTTGAAAATCATCATATTTTTGATTAAAATTGAAGTAAAATAATGAGTCATATTTATTAATATTAACTGACAAAGTGCCATTTTCTTTATCTTTATTTTGCAAAATAGCAGTTTCTTTTTGCAAATCTAAAAGTAACATTTTGGCTAATGGTGATAATTTATTGTCATTTTGAAATTTAATTAGTTCAGAATTTGTTCTGTTATTATTTATTATAAATATAATAAATAAAGTAATTATTGCTTGAAAATAAGTTGTTTTAAATTGATTTTTCATATTATTATTTTATTTTTAGCGTTAAATTATACTTTACAATTCGTAATTAATAATTCAACTAAATTAATGTTCTAACTCTAAATTTTCTAAAACTACATTGGCAATGGCATATTCATCGGAGTGAGAAATTGTTACGTGTAATTTTAGATGGCCATATTTTTCAAGTAATTCTCCAGAAAGATATAAATTTGGTTTGCCTGATTTTTCATTAATTACGCCAACTTCATTCATTTTAAATCCCTTTGCCAGCCCAGTGCCTACTGCCTTGCTAAAAGACTCTTTTACCGCAAATCTCGCTGCATAATGTACATATTTTTTTTCGCCATACAAATCGCAATAAACAACTTCTTCGGGAGTGAATACCTTAGCTTTAAATCTATCGCCATAATTAATTATTGATTGTTTAATTCGCTCAACACTAATTATATCATTACCAATACCATAAATCATAAATTTACCAAATTTGTATTTTTCAATTTAATCTTAATAATAACGAAAAAAACAAAATAAAAGTTTAATTTTATTAATATTTAGAATAATTGTAAAAAATAAAAAAAGTCTAACCACAATTTGGTCAGACTTTTGATAAAATTAATATTATTTATTAATTACTTTGAAATTTCTAAAATTTCTAATCTCATAAGTCCAGCTGGAACTTTGAATTCTGCAATATCACCAATAGATTTACCCATCATAGAATTACCCATTGGAGAAGTTACAGCTATTTTATTTTGTTCAAAATCCGCTTCTTCTGGACTAACAATTGTATAAGTAAATATCTTATTTGCATTCAAGTTTTTCACCTTAACCTTGCTCAAAATATAAACTTTATCATCTGGAAATTCATTAGGATTAATCAACTGACTTTTAGATAGAGTTTTAGAGATATTTGCAATCTTTAATTCCATCAATGCTTGTTCATTTTTGGCTGCATCATAATCTGCATTTTCCGACAAATCACCGTGAGAACGTGCATCAGCAATTTTACCTGCGATTTCCTTACGTCCACGTGTTCTTAAATCATTTAATTCTGCCTCTAATTCAGTTAGCTTTTCTTTTGATAGGTATATAACTTCTGACATAGTTTCTCTTGAATAAAATTGTTTTTTGATATATTCTTTATTAAATTGTTTGTAATAATCACAAGACGAATAGAAAATAAGTTGATAAATAATTTAAATTGAAAATATTATAGGTTTTTAAGTAAATGACCCATTTTATCACGTTTTGTTTCTAAGTACTTTTGGTTTTCAGTATTTGCTTCAACTTCTATAGGCAATTGTTCAGTGATAATTATACCGTAACTTTCGATACCAACACGCTTTTTGGGATTATTAGACAATAATCGCATTTTTCTAATTCCAAGACTTGACAAAATTTGTGCACCAATTCCATAATCTCTTGCGTCTGCTTTAAATCCCAAATGTACGTTTGCTTCTACAGTATCCATTCCTTGCTCTTGGAGTTGGTATGCTTTAATTTTATTAGCTAATCCAATTCCACGACCCTCTTGACGCATATAAAGTAAAACTCCTTTGCCTTCTTTATCAATTTGTCTTAGTGCTGCATGTAATTGAGGTCCACAATCACAACGTAATGACCCAAAAACATCTCCAGTAAGACATTCTGAGTGAACTCTAACCATTACTTCGTCATCTTCTGACCATTCACCTTTATACATAGCTACATGCTCTTTGCCATCTAACATATTTTCAAATACTTTAAAACTAAAATCGCCATAATCAGATGGAATTTTAGCTTCGGCAATGCAAGTAACTAAATTATCTCTTTGGAATCTATATGCTATTAAATCTTTCACTGTAATAATTTTCATATTATACTTTTCAGCAAATTTTTCCAAATCTGCTTTACGAGCCATTGTGCCATCTTCATTTATTACTTCGCATAATACACCACTTGGTTTCAAACCAGCAAGTCGCATTAAGTCGGTGGTTGCTTCAGTATGACCAGAACGTCTCAAAACACCACCAGGGAGCGAAATTAATGGGAAAATGTGCCCAGGTCTTGCTCGATCTTCGGGTTTAGTGCGAGTATCAGCCATTGCTCTTATAGTAACAGCTCTATCTTCAGCAGAAATACCAGTAGAAGTGCCGTGAACATAATCAACTGAGACAGTAAATTTGGTTTGATGTAATGCCGAACTATCTTTTACCATAGTTTCTAATTCTAATTCTTTTGCTCTATCATCTGTAATAGCCACACAAATTAGCCCTTTTGCATGTGTGGACATAAAATTAACTATATCATTAGTGCAAAATTCAGATGCGACAATCAAATCACCTTCGTTTTCGCGGTCTTCATCGTCCATAACGATAATCATTTTGCCATTTTTTAATTCTTGTAGAGCTTCTTCAATAGTATTCATAATTTTGATTTTATCTTTAGATTTTAATTTTTAGATTAACATTAATTAAATTATCAATAAATTAGTTATTAATGTTAGACTAATAATATAATAAAATCTTTCACCAAAATGATGAAAGATTTTAAATAAATTTAATTGTAATTGTTTAATAAACAATATTTTTAGTGAAATTAGTCTTTTTTACTTGCAATTGCTGACTTTTCAAATCTAACACGTGTATTTTCAGCAATTTGCACCAAATAAGTGGTATCATCTAATTCAGAAATAGTACCGTGTATTCCAGTACTAGTTACAACTTTATCACCTTTTTTCAAGGACTCAAGCATTTTTTGATGTTCTTTTTGTCTTTTTTGTTGAGGACGAATCATCATAAAATACATTATAGCAAAAATAGCCCCAAACATAATTAAAGTTGGTAACATTGATTGTGCATCTCCGCCACCAGATGGAGGAGCCATTAACATTAAGAAATCGTTCATATTAAAATTTATTTAGTTTTAAATATTAAATTCCACAAAATTAACACTTTTTTACTTTAAAAGATAATTTTATTTTTAACACATCTAAATTTTCATTTATTTTGCACTATTTGCACTGTTTTCAGCATTTTTACGCAAAAACTTCACGATATTTCACGATTTTGGCCTGTTTATTCTTATTGGGTAGGTTGGGCGGCTCGCCTAACAAAAAAAATAAAAAAGGGTAAATGATAATCTATCAGTCCACGAGCTAAAGCACGTGATAATTGTGAAGAAATCAAAATTTGCACTATTTGCACTCTTCTCGCCATTTTTCGCAAAAAACTTCACGGTATTTCACGATTTTTGACTGTTATTTTTATTTTTCAATGAACTTATTTTAATCATTTATCTTTAACCAATAATCATTAACCGTTAATAATTAATCAATAAATAATAACGTATATATTGCGTAAATATTGCATAATATATATTTATCATAATTTCTTTACTTAATCACTCTTTACCTATTGATTCTCTTATAGAATTGTCATATCCTAAATGTTTGGAATGGTCTAATGACGCAATTAGCCAATTATTTGATTTTAAAATTCTTGAATAATACCAATCTTCAACACTTGAGTCGCTTATCCCTTCGGCTATAGGTGGGTAGCCCATTTGCAATAATGTAGAAAATTCCAAGCAGAAAAATGCACCATTAAAGGTTTCTTTTACTTTAAATTTTATTAAAGTTCCATTACTATTAACCTCTCTTACTTCAATGGTTTTATGAACTTTTTCTTGCTCATCATCATCCATAAAGTTAGCAATTTTAATATCTTTATTCGTGTCTAAAATTACTTTTGCAGAATTAATCCAGTTGGATTGTACATTTATATCATCATCAAAAATTGTCAAAGTGTAAATTTCTCTCATTTTTAGTAATTCAATCCCCTGATAAATTGCATAAGATTTTTGCCATTGGGGTGTCAGATTATTTGTATTTAATATTAACAAATCAATAAGACAATTAAGTTTCAATTCTGTAAGAATTTTAATTGTATCGGACTTACTTCCGTTGTCTATTACAATGATTTTTATATCTTTCTCGAATTTTTTTATATCTGAAATCAAGTTTTTTATTAATTCGCCTCTATTAAATGAAACAATCAATGCCCAATTTTCAGAATTGCTATTTTCTAAATTATTATTTGTTTGTAATAATATTTTGTCAACCTTAATTTCTTTTTTTAGTCTATTTTCAATATTACCAACATATTTTATAAATTCTTGATTTTCTTTTTTAGATTTATCAAAATATTTATAAATCAATTTTTTACTTCTTTTATAAAAAATAAAAAAAGTAACTATCAATGTTAGAATATTTACTAATATGATTAAAATTAAGTCTGATAATTCCA
>JBEICW010000046.1:0-12110 GCA_040383785.1 Ignavibacteria bacterium
CATCATCCAACTCATTTTTAATAGATATTTTAAATTGAAATGATTTTATTTCACTTAAATCTTCATTAGAAGTATGTAAATTAAATATATAATACTTTACATAATTTTTTGTTATTTTATAATATATATTATCATTAATATTTTCCTTATTTTTATCGTAATTACTATCAAAATTAATTGAATCTATCAATAATTCTAAATTTGAATTTATTGCCAATTTTAAATTTACTTCTGGATTATAAATTAATTTAAATACACTTCTATTAATATTATTATTTATACTTTCCCAAGTATTATTATTAATATTTATTGGGTTCTCAGCAATTCTAAATTTTATATTTATATTTGTTCCACTTTCATCAAAAAACGCCCATGACGGAAAAAATATCTTAAAAATATCAAAAAAATTATTATTTAGAATTCTCATTTTTTATTAATTATAATTAAATCGACAAAATATCTTGATTTTCAATTAAATCATTGATAGATTTCTCTACAATTCGCCATATTTCTGTATTTTTATATTTTGTATATGGGTGCATAATATTTTTAGTGAAATGTATTTTCTAAATACCATTTTCTTAAATTTATAATTCTATAATCACACCAACCTAATTGTTCATTTTCAATTTCTGCGTCAAGTAATTCTTTAACATATTTTTTAGTTATGTTACTTTCAGATTTGAAACCAAACATAACTAACAAATACAAAAACAAAAAAGTTCCAGGAAAAATCAACCCAAAATTTTCAATTTTTAAAGCAATAACACTATTGTATATGAAAAGTAATGTTCCATAACCAAAAAGAAAGAGAAAGAAGAAAAAGAATATTCTAACTAATATATTTATTTTCATTTTAACATTAATATAAACTACACCATTTATTTCTGAAATATTCCCAAAGTTATCTGGTAAAAATGAATTTTGATATTGGATTACACGTTTTATATCAAAAGTATAATCTTTATACAAAAAACCCTCATAAGGTTTTGTTATTTTCTTAGATTTAAAACTAAATTTAAAAGGTTGTAATTGCTCTACATTTTCATTTAATTTTTGTAGAACTTCTTGTTTATTTAGTTTAGATTTAAATATTAAATTTTCTTGTGGGAAATATTTCATTTCTTCACCTACCCCATAACTTTTTCGCGGATTAGCTTGGCACTTTTGCAGACTAAAATATAGTCGGCTAAGTCTATGGTGTTTGCTGAATTGATGTTTCTAATTCTCATTTTGGTTTCTACTAAGCCGCTTGGGATAACTGATAATTCATCTACTCCAAGTCCTATTAGTAATTCTGTAGCAGCAGGGTGCGATGCTATTTCGCCACAAATTGAAACTTTTTTGCCTTTGGAATGGGCATTTATAATTATCTGGTTAATTATTCTAATTACAGCAGGTTGGAAAAAATCGTATATATTGGTAACATATTGATTATTTCTATCGGCTGCCATTGTATATTGAATTAGGTCATTAGTGCCAATGCTAAAGAAATCGCAGACTTCTGCCAAATCGTCTGAAATCATTGCAGCGGCTGGCGTTTCTATCATTGTACCGAGTTTTATCATAGAGTCATAATCTATATCTTCGGCTGCAAGTTGGTGTGAAATTGCTCTCACTCTACTTTTTACTTCCAAAAATTCTTCTAAATTAGATACCATTGGTACCATAATTTTGATATTGCTATTTTTGGAAGCACGGAGGATTGCTCTTATTTGTGTCTCTAATATTTCTGGTTTTGCTAATAAATATCTTATACCTCTTAGCCCCAAAGCAGGATTTTCTTCTACATTTGCCAATCCTTCGGTATATTTGTCACTACCAAAGTCAAATAGCCTAATTGTTGCATTTAATGGAAATGCTCTTTCAGAAATTTCATTATACCATTGGTATTGTTCTTCCTCGCTCGGTATGGTATCTCTAATCAACATCATACTTTCTGAGCGAACTAATCCAAAACCTTCGGCACCATAAATAAGCGAATTATCTATGTCTGTTGGCAAGTCAATATTTGATAACAATGGCAATTCTCTACCATCTGAAGTTATGGAAGGTAATTTCGCTAATTTGCCAATTGTACTTTTATGTTTTTTTAGCTCATTGATTTTATTTTCATAAATTGCTACTTGTTCTTGGGTTGGGTTTAATATTATTTCACCATTAAAACCATCAATAATTATATCATCATTATTTTTGATTTTTGAGCAAATATTATTTACACCTACTACCTGCGGAATTTCAAATGAACGGCACAGAATAGACGAATGAGAGCCCAATCCACCTAATTCGGTAATTAGACCTTTTATGTTTTTTTCTTTTAGTTTAACTACTTGAGTAGGATTAATACTTTGAGTAATTACAACTGAATTGATAGGAATATCTTGTTCTAAATTTATATTATTATATGAACTTAGTAGTAAACTTTTGATTTCATCAAATTCAGCAGCTTTTTCTCTTAGAATAAAATCTTTTGATTTTTTGAAATAGGATTTCTGCTTTTCAACTTCTTTGATTATAGCTTCTTCGCAGTTGTAACCTTGATTTATCTCATTTATTATATTCTCATGGAATATTGGGTCTTCCAATATCAGAAGTGAACTTTCTAATATATTTTTTACAGATTGAATATCAGAAGATTGTTTGCTGATTAATGTTTCAAATTCAGATTTAACAGTTTCTACTGTAGTGCCAAATCTTTTTATTTCAATATCAATTTTGGATTTATGAAGCTTTTTTTTGCCGATTTTTGAAGAATTGGAAATTTCAAATTTAATAACAAAAACCTTACCCATAGCAATTCCAGAAGAAGAAGGAATTCCTTTAAATACGATACTTTTAGTATTTATTTTAACTTTTTCCAAATTTTCCATTGAATCCAATTAATCATATTTATTTAATATCAAATTATATTTTTAACAATTTAATAATTACAAGATAAAACAAATCTTTATTAAAATCAAATATTTGAATATAATTAAATACATTCTTAGTATAATTTATGTAAATTATTTTACCAGACTTCTCCAAATCCATTATCAAATAGCGTTTTTATTTCATCTGCTGCTTGTTCTTCATCACTTCCTTCTACAACAAGTCTGAGTGTGCTTCCCATTTCTGCGGCAAGTGTCATAACCCCTATTATACTTTTGGCATTAATCATAAATCCATCTCTGGAAAGTTGGATATCAGATTTGAATCTTGAAGCTAATTTTACCAATGCTGCTGCTGGTCTTGTATGTAAACCCGAACGATTTACTACTATTATATCTATTTCTACCATTAAACTAAATATTTATGTTTACAAAATTTATTTTAAAGAAAAACAAAGCGATTTAAATTATAATACTTTAATAATAATTAATTACTATCAAAAGTGAACTAACTAAAACCAAAATCCATAATATTAAACCAAAAAGAATTGCTTTAACTCCTACTTTTTTGATTGAAGCTAATGTTAAACCTGAACCAATAAAAAATAAAGTCAAACTTAACCCTTTTTTAGATAACATTACAATTTCTTTGGATAAAGTTTCCATAATTGGTAAAAAATTATTAAATGCCATTACTAATATAAAGAATAAGATAAATATTGGGAAACTACTCTTTTTAGCTTTCTTTTTCATTATAAATGAAAAAACCAATACTAATGGAATTATCCATAAAGCTCTGCCTAATTTTACAGTAGTCGCTATTTTAAGTGCTTCATCTCCGTATATTTGTGATGCTCCAACTACTGAACTAGTGTCATGTATCGCAATAGCTGCCCACATTCCGAATTGTGATTGACTTAAATCTAAATAATGACCAATTGCCGGAAAAATCAATAATGCTAATGAATTTAAAATAAAAACTATTCCAAGGGAAACTGAAATGTCTTCGTTTTCTGATTCAATTGCTGGGGCTACTGCTGCTATTGCACTTCCACCACATATCGCTGTACCTGATGATACGAGATAAGTAGTATTTTTACGCAAACCTAAGAAATTACCTAAAAAATAGCCAATTACAATTGTAGAGCTAATAAATACAAATGTAAGCAGAAAGCCATCTTGACTTACTTTGAATGCATCATTTAGGTTCATTCCAAATCCCAAACCAACTACCGATGCTTGAAGCAAATATTTTGAGAATTTGCTAATTTTACTAAATACGTTTGGAATAAATTGAGATGCAATTATGCCCAAAAGTAATGCAATTGGAGGCGAAGAATAATTTGTAACACTAAATACAGCTAATATTACAAATATTATTCTTTTGATTAAAAGTTCTCTATTTTCCATTTATTTTGATTTGTATTTTATTCAAATTATACTCCAAACAAAAACGCAGGAGTAATTCTCCTGCGTTATATTTTCTTTTAATTTTTTTTATCTGTAGTTTAACTAAATAAACCATTAAGAGCCGCATCAATTATGCCTTTTTGCTCTATATTATGAACCAATGGCGAACCTGGTGCTGTAGAAGCCGAAGCTCTACGTCCAGCATAATGTAATGGGTATTTTCCATTTAACATTGGTCTAATTTCTTCTGCTATAAACGACCATGCACCTTGATTTTTTGGCTCTTCTTGAACCCAAACTACTTCACTTGCATTTTGGTATTTATAAACGAATGTTTTTAACATTTCTAAGTGTAAAGGATAAATTTGTTCTACTCTTAATATCGCTATGTGATTTAAACCTAATTCTCTTTTTGCTTGTAATAATTCATAATAAATTTTACCAGAACAAAGTAATATCCTTTTAATTTCACTTGGATTATGGCTATCTACATCATCAAAAATATGATGGAATTTATCATTACTTAAATTTTCCAAACTCGATACAGCCATTGGATGTCTAAGTAAACTCTTTGGAGTAGTAATTACCAATGGAACTTTAGAACTAAATGACATTTGTCTAATTATTGCGTGATAATACTGAGCAGGTGTAGAAAAATTACCTACTATCATATTTTCATCTGCACATAACTGCAAATATCTTTCCATTCTTGCACTTGAATGCTCTGGTCCTTGTCCTTCTTGTCCGTGTGGTAATAATAATACCAAGTTAGAAGTTTGTCCCCATTTCACTTCACTACATGCTAAAAACTGGTCAATAATTGGCTGAGCCATATTTGCGAAATCGCCAAATTGTGCTTCCCAAAGTGTTAAAGTATTATCTGCCGATACGCTATATCCATAATCATAACCCATCACACCTAATTCAGATAATGGAGAGTCATAAACTCCTAATTTTGCTTGATTTGGCGAAATATTATTTAATGGGATATATACATATTCAGATAAGAAATCAATTAATACAGCGTGTCTTTGGCTAAATGTACCTCTACGGCTATCTTCACCAGATAATCTTACATTTTTTCCTTGTTGTAATAATGCACCAAATGCCATTGCTTCTGCCATCGACCAATCAATCATAGGAATTTGTGATTCAAGCATTTCTTTACGCTTTTTAATCATTCCAACAACTTTTGGATTTGCATTTAATGATTCTGGATAAGTTGTAATTGCATTACCAATTTGTTTTAATGTATCAATATTTACATTTGTATTATAATCTTTGAAAGTTTGTCCAAATTTATATTTATTAACCAAATGAATAAATAATTTATTTGCTTTTCGTGAATCAAATGCAGCATTTAATTTTGACTTGAATTCATTATGAATTGCCGCAACTTCTTCACTTGTAACTTGATTAGATTTCAAAAGTTCTTTTTCGTAAATATCTCTAACAGGAGATAAAGACCTAATTTTTTTGTATAAAAGTGGTTGAGTATAACTCGGCTCATCACCTTCGTTGTGTCCGTATTTTCTATAGCCTAATAAATCAATTACAACATCATCATTAAAAATATTTCTATATTCCACAGCAAAAATTGCAGCAATTGCTACTGCTTCTGGATCATTGCCATTTACGTGCAAAATTGGCACTTGAGACATTTTTGCTACATCTGTACAATATGTTGTAGAACGCGAAAATTCAGATGAAGTAGTAAATCCAATTTGGTTATTAATTACAACGTGTATAGTTCCGCCAACTTTATATCCCTCTAATTGAGACATATTTAATAATTCTTGCGAAATACCTTGACCAGCAAATGCAGCATCACCATGTAATAATAAGGGCATTACTTTAGATAAAGTTTTGTCACCCATTTCATCTTCTAATGCTCTTGCCATACCAACTACTACTGGGTTGATAATTTCTAAGTGTGAAGGATTAGGTGCTAATTGAACTTTTACAGATTTGCCTGATTTATTAGTATGAACGCCAGTATAACCTAAGTGATATTTAACATCACCTGTGCTTACACCATCTTCGGTATCAAAACCGTACTCACCTTCAAATTCATTAAATACTTGTTCTAATTTTTTACCAACATTATTGATTAGTACGTTCAAGCGGCCCCTATGTGCCATACCCAAAACTATACTATCCAAATTATCATCTGCAGCTTCATCAAAAATTCTATCTACTAATGAAATTAATGCTTCAGAACCCTCTAATGAAAATCTTTTTTGTCCAACGAATTTAGTATGAACAAAAGTTTCATAAGTTTCTGCTTCAACTAATTTTTTTAATATTTGTAGTTTTTCCTCTTTGCTAAATTTTATTTGATTGCGAGTAGATTCTACCTTTACTTTTATCCAATCTTTTTTGGTAGTATCTTGGATGTGCATATACTCAATACCAATAGTTCCGGTATATGTTTCACGCAATATTTCAATAATATCGCGAAGTGGCATTGGAGTATATCCCCAATGTGAATCTACTGGGAACTCTCTATCCAAATCCCAAATATTCAAACCATAATATGCTGGGTCTAATTCTGGATAAGAGTAACCGTCTAAACCTAATGGGTTTATATTTGCTAATAAATGTCCTCTAACTCTAAAGGCATTAATTAACTGCTGAACATACGTAGCTTTATCTAATGAATTCGATATGTTTTTGTTCGCTAATCTTCCACCAACTGCATCTGATTGCCATCTTAATGGTTCAAATGGAATTTTTAGACTTGCAAAAATTTGGTCATAAAAATGATATTCACCAACCAATAATTTATGTAAATACGCCAAAAACTCTGCTGACTCAGCACCTTGAATAATTCTATGGTCATAAGTAGAAGTCATAGTAACTACTTTAGACAATGCTAATTCAGTAAGTGTATCTGGTCTAACTGATTGGAACTCCACAGGGTAATCAATAGAACCTGCTGCAATAATCAAACCTTGACCTTTCATAAGTCTTGGAGACGATGCATTGGTTCCCATCATACCTGGGTTAGTTAGAGTTACTGTTGTACCTTCTAAGTCTTCGATTGTTAATTTATTATTTCTTGCTTTTGTAATTAAATCTTCAATCGTATCGATAAACTCACTAAAGTGCATTTTTTGAGAATCTTTGATACTCGGTACCATAAGTAGTCTTGTACCATCTTTACGAGTTAGGTCAATTGCAACACCAATATTTATAGAATTACGAACTCTTCTATGAGGTTTGCCATCAACTTTAGCGAAAGCGTCATTCATTCTTGGGTATTTAGCAAGTGCTTTTACTATTGCCCAAAGTAATATTTGAGAAAATGAAACTTTTTTTCTTTTTTGCTTTTCAAGATATTTATTTATTATTCTTCTATTTTCGTCTAATGCTTTTACAGGAATAGTTCGAAAAGAAGTAGCTGTTGGAACAGACAGACTTTCTTCCATATTCTCCGCAATTTTTGCAGAAATAGAAGATAATGGCTCTAATATTTCAAAATCCGCTAATTTAACAACATCATTTTTTGAATTGTTATTAGAATAGTTACTTGAATCATTTGAGTACGAAACTCCATTAGATTGGCTTACTAATGGTTTGCTATAATCTCTTGGAGCATTAGAATGTCCATTAGTTTGACCACTTTGGCTCTGCAAAGGATGCACAGCAATGCCATTAATTCTTTCAAAATACTCACGCCACTCAGGGCTAACAGAGTCAGGGTCTCTCAAATATTGGAAGAATAACTCATTTTCAAAAGCAATGTTAGGTGTTATCACTTGATTTTAGTCAATTAGTTTTACAAATTGATTTAATTTATTAGTTTTAATTATGCTATTTTTTAAATAACATTTTAAGTTTTCAAACAGAATTTATATATTTTAAACTAATTAATTAACAATATTAGTTATTATATAATTACAATTTACAACAACAATTATGCCGATTATTCCATAATTGTTAAAAAATTCTTTAAACAAATCACTTTATTTAAAGAATTTAAGTTGTTTTCAATACTACAGAAAATATTTTCTTTAAACTATCAAATAAGCATATATAAACGCTATTAAAGTTAAGAAATTGTTAAGTTATAACTAAAAGTTTAGTAAATAAACAAATTTTTACATTCTATCTTCGTAAGTTACAAATAAGGCTATAATTTCATCTGAATTTGTACATTCTGCAAGCTGACTTCTAAAGGCATCACTACTCATTAAACGGGAGATTTTACTCAGTACTCTAAGGTGAATACCTACATTAGTTTCGCTACCAATTAACAAAAAAACTATATTAACTAACTCGCCATCAAGCGATTCAAAATCAATAGGTTCTTTGAGTAATACCAAAGCACCCATCATATCCTTAGTTAAATTGGTTTTTGCGTGTGGCAGAGCAATTCCTTTGCCTACACCGGTGGACATTATTTTCTCACGTTTTAATACTTCTTGATAAAGTTTATCTCTATCATTAAGTTTTTTAGTTTGAGCAATATTATCGACTAATTTGCCGATTAAATCAAATTTACTATCTGCCTCAATATCAAACAGTATATTTTCTTTTTTTAAAATTTCTGAAATTTTCATTTTCTTTAAATATTTGAATTATATAAAAGGTAACTATAAATAATCACTATTAAATAGTTATTTCTAAATTAAACTCAATACACCATGGTTTTAAGTAATTATTTACCAATTAATCTTTAATCTTTAAACTCTAACAATTTACTATTACTGCAACCATTCCTGCAATAATCCTTTGAATTTATCAGTAATTTCTTTTGCTTTAGATTCTGAGCTACTTTCGCCATATATCCAGAATGATGAATTTTCTTTATCTGGAAGTAATAATACAGAATCACCAAACTTGTCATTAGCCAAAAATATCTTAACACCTTCCACCAATTGTCTTTCTTTATCTTCGCTATATTCCATAATCTTGCGTAATAAAGTTCCTCTTTTTTCCCAAGAGCAATTTAATTCATCAATAGAAAGTTCACGTTTAGGCAATTCGGTATTTAACTCCGAGAAAGTTTTTCCAGTTAGAGCCAACATCTCAAGTATTTTTCCGATTGTAAACATACCATCAGATGCTAACAAAAACTCTGTAAATATATAACCGCCATAGAGTCCACCCAAAAATAAAATACTTCCGTCTTTGGTAGCTTCCATCATACCTGAGTGTGAATTTTTAATTCTCACAACTTCTACATTATAATCTTTTGCAACTTGTTCGATTTCGTTTGTAGCAACTATCGAGACAGCGATTTTGTAGGGTTCTTTATTTTTATTAATTTCTAAAAATAATTTAGTTACTATAGTTAATAACCTTGCAGAATTATACCACTTGCCTTTTTCATCAATTATCGCAATTTTTTCGGCCCCAGTTTCTAATCTAAATCCCAAATGATAACCAAGCGAACTCATTATCTTGCCAGTTTCATCAATTTTATTCTGCAAAAATGGGTCTGGGTGAAATCTGGATGCATCTACAAAATCATTTATAGAAATAGCAGATACATTTAATTTACCCAAAATATATGGAAAAATACCAGATGCTAATCCAAAAGAATAATCCATCAATACTTTGAATTTTGCGTTTTTTATCACTTCACCATTTAATGCTTCTAAATATCTATAATAATAAATCTCATTAGTGCGTTCTGGGTATTTGATTTTTCCTACCATATCTGGTGTTACACGCTTGATATCTTCACCAAAGAAAAATCTTTCTATACTTTTAGTAATTGAAACCGAAATATCTCTACCATCATTACTAAATATAATAATATCGGAATAATCAGGGTTACGTGGAGATTTTCTTACATGAAAGCCACCTCCGTATTTACCGATTCTAAGCTCTTGTCTTGTTTGTGGTATAGATGTAGTTTGCAAATCATTAATCATAACACCAACCGATAACAATCCGGCAGTAATTGAACGTTTCATAATTCTGGATACGTTATCTGCATCGCGACTAGCAACCAATCTCGTATTTTTGCCAAGTGCCATACCAATTGCAGCACCTAATTTTGCACCAAATTCGGGATTAATCTCTATATTAGAAATACCAGAAATTCGAGCATCGGTAAAGAGTTCCTTCGCCCACTTTTCTTCTTGAATTAATGAAATACTTAAAATAGCTCCATCTTGAACTACTTTATTGGGCCATAATTTAATATTATTAAATAAAGTAGCACTATAGCCAATAACACAATTTTCTGCTATATAAACATTTTCATTTATTGTTACATTTGATTTAATAGTTACATTATTACAAATTACATCATTAGTAAGGTAAACATTATTGCCAATTTCTACATTATCCCAAATAGTTGTTTCAGTTAAATTAGAAGAGTCGCCAACTTTGACATTATTACCTAAAACGCAGTTAGTCAAAGTAGTTCCTGAGCCAACTTCTACGTTATTGCCCAATACTACATTTCCAACAAAATTAACTCCTTCTCCAATTATTACATTTTCGCCTTTAAGTACATTGGTATAAGTTTCATCAGAGTGACCATATTTATCAACTTGAACAGCACCAGTTAATGAGTCGTGTTGACCTATTCTGTATTCATTCAAATTACCAACATCTCTCCAATAACCTTCGCTTATATAACCAAACAAAGGCATATTTTTATTGAGCATTAATGGAAATAAGTCTTTGCTAAAGTCAAAATCTTCTTGGTATGGAATCAAATTTAATACTTCGGGTTCAAGTATATATATACCAGTATTAATTGTATCAGAAAAAACTTGTCCCCAAGATGGTTTTTCCAAAAATCTAACAATTTTGCCATCATCATCAGTAATTACAATGCCATATTGAAGTGGTGTTTGGTGGCGAGTAAGAACTATCGTAGCCAAAGATTTTTTCTCAATATGAAAATCAATTGCTTTCTGTAAATCAAAATCAGTAAGTACATCACCACTAATTATAATAAATCTTTCGTTAAGATTTTTATAGGCATTTTTAACACTGCCAGCAGTTCCATAATCAGCAACTGCGTGGACATAATCCATTTTAATTCCATAATTGGAGCCATCTCCAAAGTATGAAGTGATTTTATCTGGCGAAAAGTAAAGAAGTGAAATTATATCTGTAATATTATTTTTCTTAAGAAGATTGACTATATGTTCCATCATTGGTCTATTAGCTATAGGCACCATGGGTTTGGGTAATGTCATCGTCAGAGGTCTAAGTCTTGTACCAAAACCACCAGCCATAATTACAGCTTTTTTCATTGTTTGTTCGGTTGACATTTGATTACTCATCACATAGTCTCCTTGCTTAGAAAATAAATAAAAAAGTAAATAAAAAGTTTTTACATTTATGGCAAAATATAACTTTCAATTTAGTGTATTTTTGCCCTTATTCAAATAAAAAAAGTCTATTTTATTCATATTTGCAAACTTTTTTTAATTTCTATAACTAAATATATTATATTAATATAATTTGCTGATTTTTATAGTGGAATTATGCGTTTTTTTAGTTCTAAAGTCTCGCTTGATTTTATATTTATTTTGTAGGGATAGGTCGTGACCTGTCCTTTTTTCGAAAACGGACAATTCGCGAATTGTCCCTACATTATTTATTTTTGTACCTATTTGCACTCTTTTAGTCATTTTTCATTAAATAACTTCACGGTATTTCACGATTTTTGGCTAATTTTAAATTCCCCTTTTTTTAAAAAGGGGTGGCAAACCTTTAGGTTTGACGGGGTATTTTCTTCAAAGAACATTTTCAAACAATATAGACAATCCTATTATCTTTTTTATTAAGATTGGATATATATTACGCAGATAATACATAATATAAACGAATACAATTAGTTATTATTTGATTAGA
>JBEICW010000047.1:0-12110 GCA_040383785.1 Ignavibacteria bacterium
TATTTTAATTTTATTCTCAAATATCATAATTAAATTGTTTATCAAATCATTAAAAACAACTTCATTATAAATTAAATTATTGTTTGAGTTTTCTAATTCAGAAAGAGTTAACAAATCATTAACCAAATTAATTAATCTATCTGTGTGTCTATTTATAATCTCTGCGTAGTGTTTTATATCTCCTTCAGCTTCTTCTTCCATAGTTTCTATGAAACCTTTTATTGCAGTCAAAGGAGTTCTTAATTCATGAGAAGCATTAGCAACCAAATCTCTTTTATAAACTTCTATATTTTTTAGTTCTGTAATATTTGTAAAAACAAAAATTATTTCTTGTTTAAAATCTATAAAGTTAGCACTAACGAAATAATAAAAATCATTAAAAAATATTTCAGTAGAATGACCTTTTTGAAGATTTTTAACATCATTAAGTAAATTTATAAAATTCTGTTCATTAATAATTAATTTTATATCATGTCTATTAATTTTATTTTCTTTTGAGATATTTTGAAAACTATCATTAAATAAAGTAATTTCATCTTTAATGTTTACTACTACAATCCCCTCTTGTACGTTTGAAACTAGAGCTCTTAACTTTTCTTTTTGTATATTAACCTTATGAAATAATTTTTTTAATTTTTTAGTCATATTATTAAAATTATTTGTTAACTCGACTATTTCAACATAGCCTTGAATTTGTAAATTTATATCAAAATCTCCAGATGCAATATTTCTAGTAGCAAAAGAAAGTTGGTTTAATGGCTTTACAATTTTTTTTGTAAATACAATAACCATAAACATTGAAAATAAAATTACGAGTATTGATATTTTTGCAATTTCGATTGTCAAATCTATAAGAAGTATATCTACATCTTTTAATAAAAAACTTGTACGTAAAACCCCAATTTTCTGATTTTTTATTGAATTATTTTTATACAAAGGTAATGCTACATATAACATTTCTTTATTTAAAGTCTTGCTGTACCTCGTATCTTGTCCTTTGAGTCCACTAATAGCACTGAAAACTTCTGGACGATTTATATGATTATCCATTATTTGAGGGTTTTCTTTAGAATCAGCTATAACTTTCCCATTAATCGCAATAATTGTTATTCGTGTATTAACATGTTTTCCAATTCTTGTAACATAATTATTAAAATTATAATCATTGTTAATATTTTTAGTCAAATTTGAATCTAATGAGCTTTGTAACAATAACTGCAAAGATTTATTAATGATTATTAATTCTCGAATTGAGGATTGATAGTAGTTTTGTTTGATGGTCTGAAATGAAAAAAAAATAATTAGTACTACAAGTGATGAAGTTGTATAAACATAACCCAACATTATTCTTGTAGATAGTTTTTTCATTACGATAGAATTTATTTATTAAATTTAATTCTATTAAAATAGAATTAATATATTTTGAGTATTTTTTTTATTTAAGGCAAAAAAATATTATAAAATTTCAATTTTATATCCAACGCCACGTATATTTTTAATATGTTTTCCATTTTCACCTATTTTTTCTCTTAGATTTTTAATATGAACATCTACGGTTCTGTCCAAAACACCTTTATCATTTGCACCTAAATATTCTAAAATCTGTTCTCTTGAATACACCCAACCAATTTTTTCAGAAATTAATTTTAAAATTTTAAATTCAGAAGAGGTTAATTCAATTTTTTTACCTTTGACAGTAACCTCATATTTTACTAAATCAATTTCAACTTCTTCACCTATTTTAACTTTATTTTTTTTAACTAGTTTTGTTTCATCTCTACGCATAACCACTTTAACACGAGCAACTAACTCACGTGGTGAGAATGGTTTAGTAATGTAGTCATCTGCACCAATTTCAAGACCTAATATTTTTTCCATTTCATCACCTCTTGCTGTCAGCATAATAACAGGTATAGATGTGAATTTTTCATTTTTTTTCAGAAATTTACATATTTCAAATCCGTCAGAATCAGGTAACATTAAATCTAAAATAACTAAATCAATTTCATTTTTTTGAATATATGCAAAAAAACTTTCACCAGTTTGAAACTCTTTAGTTTTAAATCCAGCTTTTTTTAAGTTCAAAGATACTAATTCTAAAATATCTGGTTCATCATCTACAATAGCAATAGTTTTAGTTTGTGATAAAGATAAATTAGAAAAATCATCTTTTTCTTTATTTAAAAAATCCATATTTAATCCAATTTGTAGAAATTAATAAGTTTTAAATCAATTGATGTTAATTATTCTTTAAATGCTGATTTTACCCACTTTTCAATATCTTTGATTACTTCTGGGTCAACATTGTTTTTTTGCGTATACATATCAGGATTTGGCTTTCCTTCCACTTGCATAAAAATATGACTTAAATTGTCATAAAATTTGAATTTTGTATTTTTTTTGTTTGCTAAAGCAGTTTCAAATAAATTCAAATCTTGTAATGTAACTTGGTAATCTTTACCACCTTGTAAAAAGAAAATAGGTTTATCATTAATTTTAATATTCTCTATTGGTTTGCATTCATTAATAGAAACCCAATATTCATAAGGTAAATTCATTGGTAAGTATTTATCATCTTTGTGATTAGCCAAATCCTTAACTTTAGCAATTTGAAGTTTTAATTTATTTAATTCATCTTGCTCTTTTTGTTCAAGTACGTTATCTAAAGTAAATAAGTAATTATATTGATCTAATAAAATATCTTCAAAATTTCTAGCTGGAGCTGCCATAAAAATTCCGCCACTAATTTTATCTTTAAATTTTGAGTTTTTCATAATGTATGGTAATACACTACCACCTTGACTATGACCTAAAATAATCAAACCCTTTAAATTAACTTTTAAATAATCAGCATATCTACTAATAAAATCAATAGCATAGTCCGTGTCATCGTAATATTCTTCTTTCAGTGTAATATGTGAATTAGTTGTTTCATACATTTTTTTACCATACAACTTAGTTCTTTTGTCAAATCTAAGTGTCATAATTCCAGAGCTTGCAAGCCCTTGTGCAATATCCAAAAAAGGTACATTTGGCCCAATTTCACTATTACGATTATTAGGTCCTGAACCACTTAACATAACTATCGCATACATTGATTTTTTATATTTTGGGATACACAATGACCCCTTGATAGACCAATCAGGATTACCAAATTCTACATCTTCTTCTGTGAATCTACTTGTATCAATATAAGTTACAGCATTTTTATTAGTTCTTTCATAAGTAGGAATAAAAAACAACCCAGCAATTTTATTTGTTGTATCAAATACCAATCTTGTATTTAAATTATTTTTTTCATATTTCATTATCACTTCAGCAATTTTCATATTTTCCATTTTAGAATTGCCAATATCTCCAAATTGACTAAAAACACCAAAGGCAGTATTTAACTGCCCATGTGTTTCTTGTAATTTTTCAATCGTCATTAGATTTTTAACATTTTCATCAAAATAATTATGTGCTTTCTCATATTGTTTATCAATCATATTTTGCAAAAATTCTTTTGCTAATTTATTGACATTTTCAAATTCTTTATTAACTGATTTTGGTTCAGAAATTAAATTATTACAATTTATAAAAGTAAAACATATAATTAAAAAATAAAAAATGTTTTGTTTAAAAGAATTTAGTTGCATACTATTCATAAGTTGTTGTATAATTTTAAGTATAAATTTTAAAACTAAATTAAATATCTAAGTTTTTTACATAATGCGCATTTTTCTCAATAAACTCTCTTCTCGGCTCTACTTTATCGCCCATTAATGTTTGGAAAACTTTAGTTGCTGTTACAGCATCTTCAACTGTAACTTGAAGTAAAGTTCGAGTCTCTGGGTTCATTGTAGTATCCCATAGTTGTGTTGGGTTCATCTCTCCAAGACCTTTAAATCGAGATATAGCTATACCATCTACTTGAGTTGTAATTTCATCATTTGGATTAATTTCATCAGTTTTTTTGAAATTTTTAGACTCTTTTCTAATTTTTTGAATAATTTCGTCTCTTTCTGCATCATTATATGCGTAAAATTCTAATTTCCCCTTTTTTAATTTATATAACGGAGGTTGAGCGATATATAACTTGCCATTTAAAACCAAATCTCTCATATAAATAAAAAATAAAGTAAGCAATAAAGTTCTTATATGCGAACCATCAATATCGGCATCCGCCATTAGTATAATTTTACCATATCTTAAATTAGTATCTGAAAAATTGAAATTATCATCAAATTCTGCACCTAATGCCATAAATATAGTTCTAATCTCTTCATTTTCAAGTATTTTAGATAATCTTGCTTTTTGAACATTTAATATTTTACCTTTAAGTGGTAAAATCGCTTGAAATCTTCTATCTCTACCCTGCTTAGCAGAACCACCAGCCGAATCCCCTTCGACTAAGTATAGTTCAGTTTCTTCAGTAACTTTAGATGAGCAGTCAGCTAATTTACCTGGTAAAGAGAAAGAATTCATGGAATTTTTGCGGCGTATTAAATCTCTTGATTTTTTTGCTGCAATACGAGCTTCAGCGGCTTTTTCTGCTTTTTCTATTATACGCTTAGCAACAGTTGGATTTTCGTCTAAATAACTATTTAGAACATTATTTACCACTGAACGAACTACACCCTCTACTTCGCCATTTCCCAGTTTAGTTTTAGTTTGTCCTTCAAATTGAGGTTCTGCAACTTTTACAGAAATAATTGCAGTCAATCCCTCTTTAAAATCTTCACCAATTAATGCTAATTTATTATCTTTAGATTTTTTAGATTGATTGTTAACAAAATACTGATTTAGTGTTCTCGTTAATGCCGATCTAAACCCAGTAACGTGGGTACCACCTTCAACTGTATTTATGTTATTGACAAAAGAAAGTAAGTTTTCTTGATAATCAGTATTATATTGGAAACAGACTTCTACTTCTGTGATTGTATCTGAATCGCCAGTATCCGAACCAGCAATATAAACTGGGTTAATAAGTGAAGTCGTATCTTCATCAATATATTTTACGAAATCAATCAAACCACCTGCAAAATGAAATACTTCTTCTTTATTTTCCGCTTCATCTAAAATAGAAATAGTAACTTTTGGATTTAAAAATGCAAGTTCTCTTAATCTATCAGTAGTTTTTTCAAATTTGAATTTTGTAGTCTTGAAAATTGAACCATCAGGATAAAATCTAATATTTGTACCAGATTTTTCAGTAGTTCCAATGATTTCTACATTTGCTACAGGATGACCTTTTTCGTAAGTTTGACGATAGATTTTACCTTCTCTTTGCACTGTTGCTACCAAGGTGGTAGAAAGTGCATTAACGCATGAAACCCCTACTCCGTGCAAACCACCTGAAACTTTGTAAGTATTTTTATCAAATTTACCACCAGCGTGTAATGTACACATTACAACTTCTAATGTAGATATTTTCTTTACAGGGTGAGGTCCTGTTGGAATACCTCTACCATCATCTTGAACTGAGCAAGAGCCATCAGTATGAAGTGTAATTTGTATTTTTGAGCAATAACCGGCTAATGCCTCATCAATAGAGTTATCCACAACCTCGTTGATTAGGTGGTGAAGCCCCCTTTCTCCAATATCACCAATATACATTGCAGGACGTTTTCTTACTGCTTCTAATCCTTCTAAAACCTTGATACTATCTTCGCTGTAAGTAACAGAAGTATCAGGTATTTGTTCGCCACCAAAATCAATCTTAATATCTGGAAGTCCTTCCAAATGAGCTGTTCCTTCAAGTTTTACACGCCCTTCTTCCACATTTTCATCTAATGTATGTTCAGAATTATTTTCAATTGCCATTATCTTAAATTTTTATAATTTATAAACTTTTTTTCTTATTCTCACACTTAGAAACTACAAACTTAATTAAAAATTACGCCAAAAAAAAACTCTCATTTTTTAAGTTTGTTACTTTATAAGATTACAAAGTTAGTATTTTTTTTATACTTTTACTCCACTTCTTTAAATTACTTCAATATTTTTTATAACATCACTTTGAACTAAAGCATTTATTTGTGTTATTAAATTCTCTTTTCTTAAAAATATCTCGGTTTTGATTGTTGAATATTCAGAATAAACTTTCAATATTCCTTCTTCTTTGTAACTTATTTGGGTTTTTTCACAAATATATTCACCTACTATTTTTTTCCAATAATTTTCTAAATTCACAGCAAATAAAAACTTAGATATTTGCGTATCATTACCATTATTAATCAGTAAATTCGCAATTTTAAATTTTTCCAACTTTTCGTCTACAATAAACATTTTCTTTCTTTTTACTTTAAATTTTGAAATAATTATTTAATTTATTTCAAGTTAAATAATTTATACTTAATGCCTAATTTATCTATAAAACTAATTTTATTAGTTTCTGTAAGTGTAATTAATACTTGTGATTTATTTTTACTTAAAACACTAAGTAATTGTGCAGAACGATGTTCATCTAATTCTGAGAAAATATCATCTAATAAAACAACAGGCTTTTCATTTCTAATTTTTTCAATATAATCTAATTCTGCAAATTTTAAACTAATCAGCAAGGTTTTATGTTGCCCTTGTGATGCCTTATCTTTGGACAATCTATCATTTAGTAATATTTCCAAATCATCTTTATGGGGTCCAAAAGTAGTTATTCCTCGCCGCCTTTCAATTATTTTGGACTCTTCATAAATTTCTTTTAATTGGTTTTCTAATAATACTAAGTTATTTTCTTTGGAATTAGTAAAATATATATTATTAACACTATTAATTATATTTTTAGTCTTATCACAATGAATTTTATAATTTAAATCTACTACTTCTTTTGAACTCGAAATTTCTGAATAATATTCTTTGTAAATATCTAAAAATTCATATACAAATTTAATTCTATTAAAAATTATTTTGGCCGATAATTCTATAAATTTGTCAGTCCAAGGTTCTAACAATGCGTAATCAAAATATCTATCTTTTAAAGCACTATTTAATAAAGAATTTCTATATTTAAGTACTTTCTTGAAATCTACTAATGTTTGATAATAGCTAATGTTAGTATATGATAATATTTTATCAATAAATGAACGTCTATTACTTGGAGCTCCTGCAGTAATTTCTTTCATATCAGGATTTAAAATGACTAATGGAAATTGAGAAATCAATTCCTTAGCAGAGCAATTATCAACATAAGAATTTGAAATAGACTTTTTTTTATTTAATTCATAACTAACATTTACTTTGTAATTTAATTGATTATCATTTTTCGCAAATAAATTGATATTATATCTATTTTCTGTTTCCTTAAGAATTGTTTGGTCAGTTCCATTTGTAAAACTTTTTGACATCGAACAAATTGAAATCGCTTCAAGTATAGTCGTCTTACCAATTCCATTATTGCCATAAATTATATTAAAGTTTTCCTCAAATTCATATTCGGAAATTGAATGACACCTTAGATTTTCAAACTTCAAATAATTTACGAACATTTTTTTTATTTAATATAGATTTTTGAGAAATTTACAAAAACTAACAACAAAAAATTTATCAAGAAAAAAATCCTTAAATTAAAAAATCTAAAAAGCTGATATTTCAACTTTTTAGATTTTTTGAAAATAAGTATTTTGAATCATTATTACAGTTTAATCAAAACTTTAAATAACCTTATTGATTTAATCTAACCGGCATAACAAGCATCAAAATATTATCGCCTGCACTGTTAGGTTTAATTAATGCTGGTTTGTTTGGGTCAGAAAAAGTCAAATAAATTTCATTTGACTCATCAGTTTCAACATTATTAATTGCTTCTTCAATATATTTTGCATTAAAGCCAATTTCAAATAATTCTGAATTAAAATTACAGAACATTTCTTCAACTGCTTTATTTCCTGTATCTTCATCTTCAGAATAAATTATTAAATTTGAACCTTCAAATTTTAATTTAATTTGCTTAGAAACAACATTCGCCATAATAGAAACTCTTTTGATAGCCGATAAAATTTCAGTTTTATCAACAATAGCAATTATTGTATTATTTGCAGGCAATACAGCTTCGTAAGGTGGAAATTTCTCATTAATTAGTCTTGATATAAAAATTGCATTTTCAAAATCAAATCTAATGTGAGTATTTATACCTTGAGAATTTTTATTAGTATAAACTATCACGTCACTTTCTGATTTTTTGAGGATTTCAATTAAGTTTTTAGGCATAATCAAATCAACTTCATCTTTATATACTTCACCTGTTCCAAAGTTAGTAACTCTTACTAATCTGAAACTATCTGTTGAAACTGCGTTTACATAAGTACTTCTAAATTGAAAAAATACACCAGTCATTGCTAATCTAAACTCATCATTAGAAACAGCAAAAGATGATTTAGTTGCTAATCTTTTAATTTCAGAAGATGTAAAATTAGCTAAGTAATTTTCTTCTTTATCAAATTTACTATCATCTAAAAGTGGCAAATCTACATATTCTTGTGGGTCAAGACCTTTTATTTCACCTTTAAAATGACCTTTAACGATAGTAATGTCATAATTTCCCATATTAGCAATAATTTCAATTTCGCCTTTGTTGCCCTGTGCTTTAAGAATTTCATTCAATCTTCTTGCAGGGATTAAAATTGCACCTTCTTCACTTTCGATTAATGTAATATTTGTTCTAATAATAATATCTTGATCGGTTGCTGTTAATTCTAAGTTGTTATCCCAAACTTTGAACAAAATATGTTCTAAAATTGGTAAAGTGGATTTAGGTGGAATTGCAGGTAATGCCCTTTCTATACCTTTCTGTAAATCAGATAAATTCGCTAATAATCTCATTTTTTATCCAAATAATTTAAATTGTTAAATACTTTATTTACTACTTTTTAAAATTTTCTATATATTTTTTGTAATTTGCATTTTATAAATTACAAAGTTTACAAAAATACTATTTAAATGTATATTTCTTGTGATAAGTTATCCAATAATTTTATGAAATTTTCCACAATATTAGTGAATAAGATTTTTGGTAAAATTTAAGGTAATTATATTACATATTTTTAAAATGAAGTTTTGATTTTTTTATAAAATTTCAATTTACTTTAATGGATTTGATTTTCTTTGATTTTGAGTTATAATTGACTTTTAATAAAATTATTATCTATATAATTAAAAAAATGTCAACCTCTAATTAATTCTGTTTTATTAATAATAAATATAAAATTTATGCTGACAAGATATGGAACTGATAATATATTAATTATGCTTGCATTTGCTGTTGTATTATTAATATTAGGTTATTTTATAAATAATAAATATGCTTCTTTTACATTATATATTTTAGGAAGTATAATTTTTCTTTTTACATTGTGGTTTTTTAGAGACCCAGAAAGAATAATTCCTAAAGAAGTTAGAGAAGATGAGTCTTATTTAATTTCTCCAGCAGATGGAAAAGTAGTTGAAATAATTGAAGAAGATGAAAGGCACTACAGAAAAGAAAAATCAATTAGAATTAGTATATTTTTATCTCCAATTGATGTACACGTCAATCGTTCCCCAGTAAAAGGTGAAGTAGAATTTTACGAATATGTTCCTGGTGATTATTTAGTTGCTTATCACCCAAAATCTTCAGAATTAAACGAACATTCTCGAATTGGTGTTAAAAACAAATATGGGAAAGTATTTTTCAAACAAATTGTAGGCATTTTGGCTCGAAGAATTGTTTGTGAGGTAAAGGTTGGAGATAAATTAGAAGCAGGTGAAAAGTTTGGTATGATGAAATTTGGCTCTCGTATGGATGTTGCTGTTCCTTCAGGTACTGAAATTTTTATCAAAAAAGGTCAAAAAGTAGTTGCTGGTGAAACAATAATAGCACGTTTAAAGAAATAATTTTCTAAGATTTTGTTTAATTATAAAATTTAGTCTTAATAATAAAATAATCAATCTATATCTGACTTTCAATAATATAGTATTAAATGATCAACAGAAGAGTAAGATCTATAGCTCCTAATTTATTAACTCTGGCAAATTTATTTTCCGGTTTTACAGCTATTATATATACCACTCAAGGCGATTTTTATTCAGCAGCATTGTTTATATTTTTGGGAGCAATTTTTGACATGTTAGATGGAATTGCTGCAAGAATTATGCAAACATCGAGTGAATTCGGAGTGGAATTAGACTCTTTATGTGATGCAATTACTTTTGGTATGGCACCATCATTTTTATTATATTTTAGTTATTTTAATACTTATGGTGAGACTGGAATATTATTTTCTTCATTACCTGCAATTGCAGGGGTAGTTAGATTAGCAAGATTTAATAGCCAACTTACTTCATTAGAAGATAAAAAATATTTTACTGGATTACCCATTCCTGCGGCAGCTTTAACAATTATTTCTTATGTACTATTTTATGATAGAGACTTATTTTTATTAAATGAAAATAGGTTTTACTATACTTTTGGAGTTACTATTTTAATTTCATTAGTTATGGTTTCTCGAATAAAATATGAAAATTTACCACGTCCAAGTTTAAAATCAATAAAATCAAATCCAATATTGTTCGTTTTTGTAGTATTAAGCATTTCTGTTTCCATCATTACAAAGGGATTTGCTGTATTTCCAAGTTTACTAATTTTTATAATTTTTGGGATGTTAAGATACACTTATACTTTTATCAAATCAATTGATGGCAATGAAGATTTGATAGATATTGATGACTTAGATGATATAAATGAATTTGAAAATGCAGATGAATTATAAATTTTTAATTATAGTTTTTTTATCACATCTAATTTTTATTGAAATAATTTATAATTGAATTAAATTTTGTTATAATTCGTTAATATTTAAATAAATTGCAAATTAACATACTTTATATAAATTTAAAATAAAATAATATGAAAAAATATCAAGCAAATATAAAAATTAATCTAAAAAAAGGTATTTTAGATGTACAAGGCAAAACTATAGAACACGCTTTACATTCACTTGATTTTATAATGTTTGAAAATGTAAGAATTGGTAAATTTATTACTATGGTAGTAGAGGCTCAAAATGATGGTCAAGCAAAAATGTATGTTCAAGATGCTTGTAATAAATTAATTACTAATCCAATTATTGAAGATTTTGGTATAGAAATTATCGAAAATGATTAAGATTTTTATTATTTAATTAGAGTGTATTGATTTGATTTTCATATCAAATTAAATACTTATAGTTATAATAAATGAAAAAAAAATTACTTCTAATTTTACCTAAATAAATATTAATAATTTCGTTAAAAATTAAAGTATTTAAAAAGTTTATAAAGTTTATATTAATATTTCAAAAATTACAAAACTTAAAAATTAAATTTAAAAATAATATGCCAAAATTAGTTTTAGTTAGACACGGTCAATCTCAATGGAATTTAGAAAATAAATTTACTGGATGGGTTGATGTTGAATTATCTCAATTAGGTATCAAAGAAGCAGAAAATGCTGGTAAACTTTTGAATAATTATATTTTTGATAATGTTTTTACTTCCGTATTAAAACGAGCAATTAATACAGCGGATATAATAACAAAAGAAATTGGTTATAATGGTGAATTTATTAGAAATGAAGCATTAAACGAAAGACATTATGGTGATTTACAAGGTTTGAATAAAGATGAGGTTGGTGCACAATATGGTTTGGAGCAACTTCAAATATGGCGTAGAAGTTATGATACTCCTCCTCCAAATGGTGAGTCATTATATGATACCCAAAAAAGAGTAATTCCTTATTATATTAATGAAATAGAGCCTTTACTTAAAGCTGGTAAAAATGTCTTAGTTGTTGCACATGGCAATTCACTTCGCTCTATGATAATGCACTTGGAAAATATTTCCAAAGAAGATATTGTTGGATTAAATATACCAACTGGAACACCCTATGAGTATAATTTTGATGCAGATTTAAATATACTTTCCAAAAATTATTTAAAAGATTAATAATATATTAAATGAAATTATTTTTCTTTTTTCCAAATTAATCAATTATAAATGATAAATAATAAAAATTATTCTACGTATCAAAATATTAATTTAAAATCAATTAAAGTATTTACCTTAACATTTGCAATTTTACTTATTTCGAGTATTAATCAAAGTTATAGTAAAAATGA